>QWOR01000104.1 GCA_003669575.1 Planctomycetota bacterium
GAGACGCTGGAAGCTTTCTACTTCGAAGGCCAGTCCTTGAAGGAGATGAGCGACCGGTTCTCGAGCCCCGTCGGGACGATCAAGCGTCGTCTGCACACCGCCCGGGCCCGGCTGAAGGACGCCTTGTGTGACTTTCAACCCGCCTGAAGCGGACTGACACATCTCGATCCTCGCCCAGGCTGGTCAGTAACACGACCAGCCTGGAGTTTTTTAAGTAGCCATCAGCCGTCAGCTTTCAGGCTCTAGGCCCTTGCCCCTCGGCCTTCCTCCCCCGCTCTCACCCCTGACAAACTCCCCTGCCCCAGCCTCCTCCGCTGGAGACTTCTTTCCCCGTCCGTTATCGTTCTGATTCGCAAAATTTGCCCCTCTTTGACCCCGCCAAGGCTCCGAACGATGCAGAAGATTAAGGTGACTGGGACCGTTGTTGATCTCGATGGCGACGAGATGACTCGGATCATCTGGCAATTCATCAAGGAAAAGCTGATCCACCCGTATCTCGATATCAATATCGAGTACTACGACCTGGGAATCGAATATCGGGACAAGACGAACGACCAGGTCACGGTCGACGCTGCCAACGCCATCAAGAAGCACGGCGTCGGCGTGAAGTGTGCCACGATCACCCCCGATGAGGCCCGCGTGAAGGAGGTCGGGCTGAAGGAGATGTGGAAGTCGCCCAACGGGACGATCCGCAACATCCTCGGCGGTGTGATCTTCCGCGAGCCGATCATCTGCAAGAACGTCCCCCGTCTGGTTCCTGGCTGGACCAAACCGATCATCGTCGGCCGTCATGCCTTCGGTGACCAGTATCGCGCTACCGACTTCAAGTTCCCCGGCAAGGGAACGCTGACGATCAAGTTCGTCGGCGAAGATGGCAGCATCATCGAGAAGGAAGTCTTCAAGGCTCCCGGCTCCGGCGTCGCCATGGCGATGTACAACCTCGACGACTCGATTCGCGAATTCGCCCGGGCGTCGATGAACTACGGTCTGGCCCGGAACTACCCGGTCTATCTGTCGACCAAGAACACGATCCTCAAGCAGTATGACGGTCGCTTCAAGGAGCTGTTCCAGGAAGTCTTCGACAAGGAGTTCAAGGCCGAGTACGACAAGCGTGGCCTGACCTACGAACACCGCTTGATCGACGACATGGTGGCCAGCGCCATGAAGTGGTCGGGTGGATACATCTGGGCCTGTAAGAACTACGACGGTGACGTGCAGTCCGACACCGTGGCCCAGGGCTTCGGCTCGCTCGGTCTGATGACCAGCGTGCTGCTGACTCCGGACGGCAAGACTGTTGAGGCTGAGGCAGCTCACGGGACTGTGACCCGTCACTACCGCGAGCACCAGAAGGGGAAGGAGACTTCCACCAACTCGATCGCTTCGATTTTCGCCTGGACCCAGGGTCTCGCCCATCGTGCCAAACTCGACAACAACGAGGAACTGGCCAAATTCTCGAAGACCCTCGAAACGGTCTGCGTTGAGACTGTCGAAGCGGGCTTCATGACCAAGGACCTCGCTGTCCTCGTTGGTCCCGAGCAGAAGTGGCTCTCGACGACCGGGTTCCTCGATAAGGTTGATGAGAATCTGCGTAAAGCAATGGCTTAACAGGACGATACCAACGTCAACGGCCAGTCTCTCTGATGGAGAGGCTGGCCGTTTTTCTTTTGGCAGGGCGCGCTAACCGCCAGCGACCGAACCGACGATCAGTAGCGGTTCACGCCCGGACCGCACAGCTTCTGGCAGCAAGTCGTCCGGCGATGTGAACGACAGATCGCCCTCGCAAGCGAAATATCGCAGCAGCGGCCGACGCTTCCCGGTGGCCTGATCGCGGATCGTCCCGCGCAGCATCGGGTACGCAGCTTCGAGGGCTTCGAGCACTGTGCGGAGCGTGACTGGCTCGTCAACGGAGAGCGATACCTCCAGCCCCGTCTGGGCCAGATTACGCAGATGATATGGCAGCTCGACGCGAATCATGGCAGAGTCTGAACCTCGACCGCGACGACCGGAGGCAGGTCGCGGACAATCGCCTTCCAGTGATCTCCCGAGTCGGGTGAGCAGTAGACCTGGCCCCCGCTCGTTCCAAAGTAGATCCCGCACGAATCGAGCTGGTCAACCGCCATCGCGTCACGCAGGACGTTCACATAACAGTCCTTTTGTGGCAGTCCGTTGGTCAGTGGCTCCCAGTCGTTACCGCCGGTCCGGCTACGGTAAACCCGCAGCTTCCCTTCATGGACATAGTGCTCCGAGTCACTCGTGATTGGCACCACATAAACCGTGTTCGGCTCGTGGGCGTGGACATCGATTGGAAATCCAAAGTCGGTCGGCAGGTTCCCGCTGATCAGGTTCCAGTTCTCTCCCGCATCATCCGTCCGCATCACGTTCCAATGCAGCTGCATGAACACCGTGTCAGGGCGGGAAGGATGTAGCGCCAGCCGATGGACGCAGTATCCGACTTCTGCATTCGGATCGGGCAGGTACTTCGACTTCAGACCGTGATTGATGGGTTTCCAGG
Organism: Planctomycetota bacterium; assembly: GCA_003669575.1. Taxonomy (GTDB): domain Bacteria; phylum Planctomycetota; class Planctomycetia; order Planctomycetales; family Planctomycetaceae; genus TH-plancto1. The sequence continues at coordinate 2,513 of QWOR01000104.1, forward strand.
TCATTCCGGCATCGTCACTGCGGAACGCCCCGGCCGCTGAGATCGCCACGTAGATCCGATTGGGATTTGTTGGATCGAGCAGGATGGTGTGGACCGCCAATCCGCCAGCCCCTGGTGCCCACTGATTACTCGACGGATGAGTGCGTAGCCCCGGCAGTTCCTGCCAGTTTTGTCCCCCATCCGTCGATTTATAAATCGCCGCGTCTTCGACTCCGGCGTAGACCAGATCGGGGTCGGTCAGCGAGGGTTCGATGTGCCAGACTCTCTTGAACTCCTAGGGGTGTGGAGTGCCGTCGTACCACAAGTGGGTTCCTGTCTCACCCTCGTAAGCGAATTTATTCCCGACGGGATTCCAGGTCTTGCCACCGTCATCCGAGCGTTGAATCAACTGCCCAAACCACCCACTCGACTGCGACGCATAGATTCGGTCTGGATTCACAGGCGACGCCTTGAGGTGATAGACCTCCCAGCCTCCAAAAAAAGGCCCGCTGACCTCCCAGTCCTCCCGCTTTGAATCGGAATTCAGAATAAACGCTCCCTTGCGGGTGCCGACCAGTACGCGGACTCGGCTCATCGAAAAACTCCTCGTAGAGCTTGAATTCAACGAAGGAAAGCTGCCGGTGAAATACAGAGTCGAACAGCCACCGTCGGAGGTCAGAGTATCCCTTTGAGAATGTACTGCCCAGGTGTGCGATTTCCCAGCGCGCTTTTTCGGAACGATCTCAGTCTGCAGCTTGTCAGCAAATGAAATTACTTCGTATTGACCCACCCGAAAGGATTGTCGAGATTCCAAAGACCTGTTTCGGTTCATGGCAGATTTCTGACTCACCGAGAGCCTGCCGTTCTTCGATTCAGCTTTATGTCTCACATGACGATTCACCAGAACAGTTTGACGCTATGTCTCCTGCGGACTCGGGCCGTGTTGTGGGTGTGCGCGCTGCTGGTATGCCCAGGGTGTGCGTCCGATGCCATGATGGCCAGCAGTTTGCCCTATGAGTGGCAGGCCAGGGAGATGACAAACGCCCAAACGGTCGATCTTCATCGACTCGCCAGTACGTCGATTCCTCAGGATCTCATCTCGGCGGGAGATGTGATTTCCGTCGACATCGGCTTCGGTCGCCAGAAGACCGACGACCTCTCCTTGAAGGTCCGAGTGCAGACCAACGGGCAGATCGAATTACCGCACATCGGCAGCGTCTCGGTGATGGGCCTGAATCTGATCGAGGCCGAAGATGCCATTCAGGCCGCCGCGATGACACGTGGTGTTTATCAGCACCCGCAGGTCACTGTGGAGATGAGTCGCCCCAAGATGAATCGCATCACCGTTGTCGGAGCGGTCAACAAGCCCGGCGTGGTTGAGCTTCGTCCAGGTGACAGCGATCTGTTGCAGGCGATTACCGGTGCGGGTGGTCTGTCAAAGGAAGCGGGCACCCTCGTGGAAGTCCGCAATGCCGGATTTCAGTCGGGTAACTCCTCGGGCTCTCCACGACCGGCGATCGCCCACGGAATGCCCCTGGGGATCTCTCAGATGAGTGGCGAATCGCTCGACATGACTTCCCCGGACACGACTCGCAAGGCCATGAGTGTCGACCTGGCCTCGCTCAGTTCAGGCAGTGCGGAGATCCCCACGCTCACGGATGGAATGGTTGTCTCTGTCAATAAACTCGATCTGATGCCGGTGACGGTGAATGGCCTGGTGAAAACACCGGGGCGATTCGACTATCCGGTCGGAAAGAATATGACGGTGGTCGAGGCCGTGTCGCTGGCCAAGGGAATGAGTAATGCCGCCGCGGACAAGATCTATGTCATCCGTAGGCGACCCGGCACCCAGGAACCAGGCCTCATTGAATTGAGTTACAAGGAGGCCATTCGCCACGGCCAGGAGAACATTCTGCTGCAGCCCGGAGACGTTGTGTCGGTCGAGCAGACACCCGCGACACGGATGATGGAAGCGTTCGAGTTCGCCAAGTTCACGATCTCGGGACGTGTGTTCTAGTGCGAGCAAAACTTCTCGCCAACTCATTGAACAAGGATGCTCTGAGCGTGTTGTCACCGCGGGAAACTCCGATCACTGGGGGAGAGTCAATCGACTTGATGTCGGGGGCTCTGCGCTTTCTGCGTTCGGTGCGTTCCCGCTTTCCGCTCGTGATCCTGTCCCTGATTATCTGCCTGGGACTGGGCGCGTCTTATTACGTCACTGCAGAACGCAAATACGAATCCTCCGCCAAGTTAATGATTCTGCAGATGGGGGGCGATGTCGTCGAAAAAGATGGCCTGACGGTTCAGAGCCTGCAGGAGAAGATGCCGGAGTTTGAGCACATCCTGACCGGTGATTCGACTCTGAAAGAAACCCTGCGCAATCTGCCCGATGAGCACCGCATCGACTTCGCAGGAGTCAGGCAGGACCGATGGCTGGCGGCATTCCGCACCAAGCTTTCGGTCAGCACGATTCGCAAGACCAGCATCATGTCGGTCTCGTTTCGATCCAAGAGTCCGGCGACCGCCTATTCCGTGGTCGAAGAAGTTCTCAACTCCTTCATCGCTGAAGTGAACCGGATTCACCAGGACGAACGCAGCGAGGACATGAAGCTCCTCACTCAGCAGCGTGAAACGACCGAACGCGAGCTCGAGACCAGACAGAAAGAACTCCTGCAACTGCAATCACAAGCCAAAGAGATCTACGGGACAGGGGATAAATCGGTCAACGTGTTGATCGACCGCATTCTTCGCCTGAATCAGGACTGGATTCTCAAATCGAAAGAAGCGAGTGAGACGCAGGCTCTGCTGGCCGAAATGGAAGACGCTCAACAGCGGGGTGAAGACCTGACGCTCTTTTTGAATCGCGTCGATCCGACCCTGGCTGCCAAAATCAATGAGAAACGGTCGGGGGTCGATAGCAGCGGCAGCTTTGTCACGAACAAGCTGCAGGAAGAACTGTCAAAGCTGGAGTCGCAGCTCGACGAGAAGCTGGCGTTTCTTGGAGAAAGGCATCCGGAAATCATCCGCATCCGCAACGAGATCGTTGTCCGCAGGAAACAGCTGCAGGAGCGTCCTCAAACCGTCGACGAAATGCTCAACGCACAGGACATCGGAGCGATGTTACTGGCCCGCGTTCGGCGCGATGCCGTGATTTCGATGAGTGCAGCTCAGCGGATGCGTGAAACGCTCGACCGCGAGAGCTCTCAGGCGAGTGAGAAAAGCGGGTTGTTTGCGAGTGTTGAGGCCAAGGGACAGGAAGTCGTGCGACTGCGAGACTATCTGGCGGTTCTGGCGGATCGCATGAAGTCGGCCCGGCTCGGGCAATCGAATTCCATCCGGGCCAAGGTGACTGTTGAACCTGAGGTCAATATGACACCTGTCTCGCCCAGGCTGGGGATGACAATCTTCGCCTGTGTGGTGATGGGGATTTCCATCTCGTTCTGCGTCATCTACATCCTCGATCTGATCGATGATCGTTTCCGATCGCCTGATGATCTGCGTCGAGAACTTGGAGCGCCCGTGCTGGCGATGGTTCGGAAACTCGTCGAGCTCCCCGGACAGGGGCTGGACGCCCTGTATCCCTTTGCCAGGCCGAATGCGATTGAATCGGAGTCATTCCGGAC
>QWOR01000089.1 GCA_003669575.1 Planctomycetota bacterium
CCGGCTGCCACCACAGACGCTGGTACAGGTCCATCTTCTCGGCCGGAACATCGGCCATCGCGTTGGAGTTCGACGCCCCACGCACCCCGATGTACGCACTCATGCGGGCCATCGTGTCGCGCTCGATCTCGCCGATCAGCTGCATGCCGGTTTCGGTGGCGGTACGGTAGAGCGACCGCAGCACGCTGGTGTTTCGCAGTGAGACGACCGGGTGGGCTCCCTTCTCGGCGGCGATCTCGACGAGGTTGCTGATCAGCTGGGGATCGGGCAGGTCGAACGCCTCGATCAGGACCTTCTCACCCGGTTCCAGACGGGTGCTGTGTTCGATCAGGAGTCGGGCCAGTTTTTCGATACGGGGGTCACGCATGTCAGGTTTCACCAGTGGGAACGCATTTCTCGGCCCGGTCGGTATTCCACCGTCGGTGCCACCCCGGAAGGTGTATCGCGAACCCCGGTCTGGGGGCAAGAACGGTTATGGGGGAGACAAGATGTTGAACCACGGAGGCACAGAGAACAGGGAGGGAGGCAACAAAGTGGAGGTGACTCCTTCGGTTCCCTCTCCCCCGAATCGACTTTCGGAGGGTAGACGGATTCGAATCGGGGGAGAGGGTTAGGGGGCATGTCAGAGGGGAGTTTGCCTCTCTACGGTGAGGTGGTCATTCACGACAGACTGACATCCGCCGCTAGCTGACGAGAATCACTCGGTCTTGCTTCTCTTTGATCATCCACTTTGGTCCACAGCTGGCGGAATTCCTCCCGCAGGCTGGCATCCGGCATGTCCTGCGTGGAAGTGCCTGCAAATACTGCTAAAGTGGAGGCTTCCTGGCCGGTCTCGCGTCCGGCGTTGTTGCACTTTTTGTCTGGGTTGTGTCCGTGTCTACCCGCATCGAACAGACGTTTTCGGCTCTTCGTTCCGCTCAGAAGATGGCGTTCATGCCATTCATTACCGCCGGTGACCCCGACATGGCGACGACGGGGGCCTTGATTCGCGAGCTGGCCTCGCGCGGGGTCGATCTGATCGAGATCGGGTTTCCCTACAGTGACCCGATTGCCGACGGCCCGGTGATCCAGTCGTCTTATACGAGGGCTCTCAATAAGAAACTGACGGTGCAGGAGATCTTCAATGAGATCGCCAAGCTCGACACCGCGAACCTGCCGCCGCTGATCGCAATGGTCTCTTATGCAATCGTGTTCCGCCTGGGAGTCGAGACATTTCTGACGCAGGCCAAAGCCGCGGGCTTTGCGGGCTTCATCATTCCTGATCTGCCGGGGGACGAAGCTGAGGACATGCACGCCCTTGTCACAAAGGCCGGTCTCGACCTGGTTCAACTCGTGGCTCCTACGACCCCACCCGAACGAGTGCGTCAGATCGTCAAGCACAGCTCTGGCTTCGTCTACTGTATTGCTGTGGCAGGGACGACTGGCGTTCGCGATTCCGTCGCCGAGCCGCTCATCGAACAGCTCAAATGGCTGAAGCAGGAAACCAGCCTGCCGCTCGCTGTTGGCTTCGGCCTGAGCCGACCGGAACAGCTGGCGCCGCTGCGTGGGATTGCCGATGGAGCGATCGTCGGCTCAGCCATCGTGCGTCACCTCGAAGCACTGTCCCAGCCCGGTGCGAACATGGCAGAGGTGCTGCGAAAGACCGGCGAGTATGCAGGCCAGATGGTCGCTGCGGCTCATAGTTGATGGTGGATCGTGACTGGTGGATCGACCGGACGCTCAATCTGGTGTCGACTCCGACGTCACTCACTCGCAGCTTTGTCTCTCTGTCGATAAACCCACAACCATTAACACTTCCACCATGTCTTACCCCCGCAAACCTGCCGAGCCACTCGACCCGCAGATCACATCGATTCAGCCCGGTGGCGGCGATGTGATGGAAGTCGAGCTGGCGTGGGGCAAGCTGCGGCGGTGGTATCTGAAGACGTTCCGCAAAGGGTACGTCGAGGCCATGTCCCGAGTACGTCGCGGGACCGAGAACAAGGCCCCGATCGAGATCCTCGACCCGCGCGATGTGAAGTTCTATCGCAACCTGGGTGGGTACTCGTGGGATCGCAAGGACGACCCGTTTGCGTGGCGGGATCAGCTGCCGTTCGCCCGGCCCGGGCTCGCGGAACTGCTGGTTTATGGGGTCCTGTCGTTCGGCTGGGCAGGCATTGCCGCGTGGGTGGTGACGCGATTCGATCTGCCAGTCTGGGCCAAGGCAATCGGGTGGTTCATTTTCACCGGTTTAACAGTCGTCGGCCTGCTGATCGTGTGGTTCTTCCGCAATCCGCCGCGTCGCATTCCGGAAGGGGACAATCTCGTCGTCTCTCCGGCCGACGGGAAGCTGGTTCACATCGAGAAGATCACCTACGACGAGTACATCGGCGGGCCAGCCGTGAACATCGGGATCTTTCTCTCGATCTTTAACGTCCATACAAATCGGACCCCGATTGCCAGCCGCGTGATTAAGGTGGCTTACTTCAAGGGAAAGTATCTCAACGCTCTGAAGCCTGAGTCAGCCAAGGTCAACGAGAAACTCGAACTGAGCATTCAGGGGACGAAGGCCCCCTTTCGCCCGATGGTCGTGCGTCAGATCGCCGGAGCCATTGCCCGCCGGATCGTGTGCTGGGTACGTCCCGACGAAGAGATGCCGAACGGGGCTCTATTCGGCATGATCAAGTTCGGTTCGCGAACCGAACTGTTGCTGCCCGATGAGCCGGGCCTGGAGATCGTGGCCAAGATTGGTGAAGCGGTGAAGGGTGGTTCCACACTGCTGGCCCGGTATCCAGCGACGCCGGGCGAGTGAGCAACTGAGCCGATGGCTGGCTGATCATCGGTCGTCTGCACGATCCCGTGGCATCATTCCGCATGGGAATTCAATAGCGAAAAATGAGGTATTACTACCTCACTCAGCTGAACTTCGGGAAATGAAGTCGAGTCCGGTGCTAAGGCACTGGCTGTGGGCTGACGGAGGTCGGCTTGCGATTCTCAGGTGGATTCGCAGCGATCCATTCTGCTTCTGCAGCGATCAAATTTGGAGGTACGGCGATCTGCTTATTGCCAGTTGTCAGGATGGTGTTCACCACCGGTAGAACGGCGGCATAGGCCGATTGCACTGCGGGAGCATTTCCGCCGAGACCATTGCGTTTGGCCTGGTTTAAGAGTCCCCAGTTCTGGATATTGGCCTGACGATCAGTTTTTGGCTGGAAGGCCAGATAAATATCGATGTTGGCGTGTCGCAGGTCCGCGGGAATCGGCTTTTTGGCGGTAACAGCTGCGTTACTGGCGTTGGCGATCTCGACAGAGAGTTTTACGGTTTCGCTGAGGATCAGTCGGAAATTGACCTGAACATCCCACTTCGTCTGGGTCGCAGCCCGGATCGCGGCAGCTCGCACGCGCAGGGTCTCTTGCGGGTTGGTGGCCGTGGTCATCAGAGCATCAATGAACATCGACGATTTGGTGATGTCAAACGCCTCGCCGCAATCGCCCAGTGCTTCGGCGACACGACCGCGGAACCAGACGTGTCCTTCGTCCATGGCCTGGGCTTCGCTGGAGGTCAGCACCTTGGCGAGCGACGTCGCGATCTCGTTTCGCTGGACCACGCTCAGGTCGCCCAGACTGACGCGTTCGCGGGCTTCCCGTCCCATGCGACCCAGGCCGCTCGCCGCAGCGATGCGGCACTGAAGCGGCATCGTTGTATCTTCGAGTACGGTGATCAGAGCCTTGGACGCGCCTGTGTATGGTGCAGCTGGAACACTGTTCGTTGCTGGTTGGGCGTTAAGAGTTCCCAACAGGATGACGACACTCAGCTGGACATCGGGGGGATGCGATGGCTTCTGGGCCAGAAGGTCAATGGAACGGTCGGTAATCGCTTTCAGCAAGACTGCTCGCGGGTTTGGCTGACAGAAATCGACGGCTCTGCGAACTGGGTCGATTGCCAATCGAGGCAAGTCACTGACCAGCTCTGGAATCGACATGCGGTCCACGAAATGGTTTCCCGCATCGGTCAGTTCTTTGGTTTCCGCTCCGCTGACGGCGAGAGCCTTCTGCGCTCTCTGAAACTTAATCTGTCGCTTGGATCGCCACTCCCGGTCGTCCTTTTCCGTGACTCGGGGTGGGGCATATGTAACGGATGGAGCTTTCGAGCGGGGAGCAGGAGCCGGCGGGGCTTCCTCTTCCACGGGAGCTTCTGGCAGCGTATCTGCTCCGGGAGCTGGCGGTGTCGCGGGGGCTGGCTCACTGGCGGGAGCAGTTGGCGCGGCAGTTTCTTGTGCGGAAGCTGTATCAATCGGGCAGAGCAATAAACAGCAGAGCGCCCCGGCCAAGGCTGAAGACCAAGAGACGACGATTCTCAGGTTGCCGACCACAGAGCGTCCCTCGTTCCAAGCACCGAGCACGAACCGACATCCAATTCAGAAATCTTCTATCAAACCCGCCTCTGATCACCGGGGAATTCGTCTCACCGAGCGTGAGACCCGGGTGACGATTCTCCAGTTTTCCGAACCCACGGCCTCGAGGGAAATCGGGTTTGATTGAGAAGTCTCGCCATCTCTGAACGAGAGAACGGTGATCGACACACCGTCCGAATGGAGGTGCTGAAGATCGATTCCAAGTGTCCAGAGATTGGTTCCTCCGTAACCTATCACGCCTTGATCAGAACCGTCAAGTTGCTTGTGTAGTTGCTACCTGATGTTACGGAGAATGAATCGAACCGCATCGGCGTAAGCCAATCGAGCGGAAGAGTGTCATCTGGTCCCGGAAATCGGCCTGAACCGGATAGCCCGCATGATCGCACATCCAGTCAGGGGCGACGTTTTCCATTGTGGGCTGTCAGGTAACGACTTGAGTTGATCCCAATCGTGCAGCTGAAAACAAAGGTGTGACGCGTCGACTCGAAACTCCCAGCTGGCTGTACCAGTCAACCGAAGTGTCGGTGGTTGTGGACTTTCGAGCGTTGTCCAGAGGGCGACAAAGTAAGTTGATATTGTTCGTGGCTCACGGGATCGATTAGTTTTCGCTGCGTAAACCGTCGAAGCGAAACGGATGTCGAACATGAGTTCCCCGGTGCCCACTGTGTCCAACCAAGAGCGTGAGCAGCCGAGCGCTCAGGACGCCACTGGTCAAAGCAGCGTTCCGGTAACATTCCGCAACTCGACTGAACTGTTTGTGACGAATTTTCATAAACGGTTCACCGGTGTTTCCGCGACAGCCAACGGTGTCATCGCTCAACAGCTCAAATTGCGATCGTTAGAGCTGGTTGGAGATCCGCTGCCACTGGCTCCGGCTCCGATCTCATGGTGGCAGGCCGTTCGGAGATCATGGCGAAAGCCAGAGAATCTTCCGTTTACGATCTGGCACGTCCGTCGCAATGCCGAGATGCTGGCCGGACTCATCGCTCGATACATCTTCCGGTGTCCGATCCGGCTGGTTTTTACATCCGCCGCCAAGCGCCGGCATTCGTGGTTTCCGCGAATGTTGATCTCAAGGATGGACGCAGTGATTGCGACCACGGCAACAGCTGCTCAACTTGTCCCACACGTCGCAGCTGTTGTGCCACACGGAGTTGATATCGAGCGGTTCGTCCCACCCAGTGATCGAGAGAAGGCCTGGGCTGTGTCGGGATTTCCTGGTCGCTACGGGATTGGGATTGTGGGACGAGTTCGACCGGAGAAGGGCACCGACCTCTTCGTCGAGACCATGCTGCGAGTCCTTCCGCAGCGTCCGGACTTTACGGCGGTCATTATCGGTCAGGCTCTGGTAGGGAACGTGGCCTTTGAGCAGGAACTCAAGGCCAGACTCAAAGCTGCGGATCTGAGTGATCGTTGTCTCTTTATTGGCGAGATCCCATCGGGGCAGATGCCCGCGATGATGCAGTGTCTGTCGTTGCTCGTTGCTCCGCCCCGTTACGAAGGCTTCGGGATGACTCCTCTCGAAGCAATGGCCTGCGGTGCAGCTGTGGTGGCCACGGATACCGGAGCCTTTGCCGAAATGGTCACCGCAGGGGAGACTGGATACGTGGTGCCGATCGGTGATCTCGACGCCCTGACGTCTGCTGTCTTGTCGATTACAGAAGACCCTGAACGGCTGGCGGTGATGGGGCAGACCGCTCGAAAGAGTGTGGTTGAG
>QWOR01000321.1 GCA_003669575.1 Planctomycetota bacterium
TCGATGGCGCGGATGATCCAGCCAGGAAACTTGCCTCGCAGGTGTTCGGGAATGACGAGTGCTGCCTCGGCGGTTTTCAGATAGAGAGCTTCCGGGGAATCCTCTTCAATTTTCGCCGCTTTTGCTGCGGCGGTGTCATTGGCTGATTCGAGTTCGATCCACACCAGATCGAGATGTCGGACTGGTTTGTTCAACGCGAGCTGCATCGTGATCTGACTGTGCTCGAACGCCTGGATCTCCAGAGCCGCAGCTGTGTATTGTCCGGCCGGAAGACCGGTATATGCCGGTGGCTGCACCTCGATCTGGAGTGCAGTGATCGCGGGGCGATCTTCCACACGGACCTCATACTCACGGGTCCGGGCGCGGTCCGATGATACGGAGTAACGGAAGCCCTGTTGAATCGCCGTGAGGGTCGTGCTGTAGGCTCCCGCCGCCTCGTCCCAAACCATGCGTCGACTTTCCGGTCCCGCACGATCAAAGGCCCACGTCAGTCGGACCTCCTGGATCGGTTCGGGTTTCTGGTTCCGCCAGCCTGCAGCGGCCACAATCTTGGCGTCCTCGCCACGAGCGACGACCCGATCGCCATGCAGGACCTCAAAGAAGAGATTGCTTGGGCGTTCGTAGTTGTTCCACGGTGTGAGCAACCTCGCCCACAACAGCCGATAACTTTCCGATCCGAAAGCGAAGGGGGTCAGCAACAGCACCATCGCCAGACACGCAACGACCACTCGCCATCCGGTCCGTGAGTGGTCGATGACCGCCGCGAAGTCAGTCGGGTTCACCAGCTGCAGGGTTTCCCGCTCGAGCAGGGTCCGCATCATCGCTGACCCTTTGTCTTGTTCCTCCACCCCGGGCTCAGTCAGTTCGACCAGGCTCAGCAATCGCTCGCCAAACTCGGGATGTTTCTCCTCGACTGCAGCGGCAAGTTCAGGGAGAGGAACATCGGACAACATTCGCCGCAGTGCAAAGATTCCGAACCCGAACCCCGATCCGAGCAATACCAAGAAAGCTGCCCAGCGGCTGATGGCCGACAAATCAAACCAATAGTCGAGAGCAAATATCGCGAGTGCAATCGCTGCCGTGATCACGACTGCGGCAGCCAGCGTGCTGATGATGGAGAGCGTTCGGATTCGCCCTGCGAGCCGTTGGAACTCGTTCGAGAGGCGAGGCGGAAGCCGGTCGGTTGTCCGCACGGACGGGCGAACCGGGGGGCGGGAACCGGGCTGTGACACTCGAGTCATGAGTCAGGCCTAGGTGTAATCGCGAGAGAGCAAAGGCAGTGGCAAGAGAGCCGCTTCAGCTTTCGTCTGCACTCCGAGCATGAACAAACAGGAATGTCTGTTCCACCGAAACCCTGAGTGGGACAGAGATTCTTGTCTGTCCTGACTGAAGAGGACTTGCGAATCGTCGTTAAGTATAACCGTTGCTGTGACGAGTTGGGTACAGGGTGGCGGGCGAAACGTGCTTGCCGCGGTCGGAGTATCATTTCTCCATGACAAACTCGTCAGGCCGTGTTGGGAAGGCTACGATCGGACCGTTCCGCGATTGCCACCACTCGTTGAGCCTTCATGTCTGCCATTGTTCTTGCCACTCTGAACGCGAAATACCCGCACTGTGCGTTCGGGTTGCGGTATCTGCTGGCCAACATGGGCGAGCTGCGCGCGGACACGGAGATGCTGGAGTTCACGATCAACCAGCAGACGCTCGACCTGGTCGATGCGATTCTCGCCCGGCAGCCGAAGATCGTAGGGCTCGGAGTTTATATCTGGAACATCGAGCAGACGACACGACTCGTGGCCGATCTCAAACGGGTCTCTCCCGACGTGATTGTCGTGCTGGGAGGTCCGGAAGTCAGCTATGAGACTGATCAGCTGCCGGTAACTCAGCTGGCGGACTATGTCATCACCGGAGAAGGGGATCTGGCCTTTGCGGAGTTGTGTCGGGAATTGCTGTTGCCAGCCAGGTCACCGGCTCGGCAGTTGGTCAGTTCGATCAATCTCGCTCAGACGACCCATTCGACCGTCACATCGGCCCGCATCATCCACGCTCCAGTCCCGGTCCTCACCGATCTGAAGTTGCCGTACGATCTTTACAGCGATGAGGACATTGCTCATCGCGTCCTGTATGTCGAGGCCTCGCGCGGGTGTCCATTTACCTGCGAATTCTGTCTGTCGGCACTCGATATCCCGGTGCGTCAGTTTTCGCTGGACGAGTTTCTGGCTGCGATGGGACAGCTGTTGGCCCGCGGAGCCCGACAGTTCAAGTTCGTCGACCGGACGTTCAATCTCAACCTGCGGGTCAGTCGGGCGATCCTTGAATTCTTTCTGGAGCGGTATCAACCCGGGATGTTTCTGCATTTCGAATTGATCCCCGACCGTCTGCCCGATTCGCTCAAAGAGATTATCTCACTGTTCCCCGCCGGAGCGCTGCAGTTCGAGGTGGGGATTCAGACCTTCAACTCAGATGTCTCTGATCTGATCAGTCGGAAGCAGGACAACGATCTGGTCGACCAGAATCTCACCTGGCTCCACCAGCACACGCCTGTCCACGTTCACGCTGACCTGATCGTCGGCCTTCCGGGGGAATCACTCGAGAGCTTTGGCGCGGGGTTTGATCGGCTGGTGAAGTTGAAGCCGCATGAGATTCAGGTCGGAATACTGAAACGGCTGCGCGGAACCCCAATCATTCGCCATGACGCCGAGTGGCAGATGGTCTACAGCCCCCATGCCCCCTACGAAATCCTCTCGACGAAGCTGCTCGACTTTCGCACGATTCAGGAGCTCAGGCGTTTTGCCCGGACATGGGACATGATTGCCAACAGCGGTAATTTTGTAGAGACGATGGAGCTGTGGTGGGAGGAGCCCACACCAGGCAGCACGGGCGAGTACTCCCGATTCACGGCATTTCGGCGATTCAGCGCGTGGTTGTTTGAACGTGAGGGGCTGGCGTCGGGGATCTCGCTGGGACGGCTCGTTGAGCGTGCGTTTGAGTATTTGACTCTGGAACGCGGATTACCCGCCAAGCCTGTGGCGGAGACCCTGTGGCGTGATTATCAGCGGGGAGGCCGTAGCGATAAGCCGCACTGCCTCCGGCCCTACATCACTGATGTTCAGAAGCGGAACCCGCCCTCGGTGAAGTCCGAGTCGATCCCCAAGCGGCAGGCCCGGCGACAGCCAGACTCAGCGGGCCATTAGCCTGGTGTGACCCGGTGTATTGATTGAACGTCGTTCCGGACCGACAGGGCTGTCTGTCCTGCGACCGCGCAAAAGCAAACAGCCCAGGCAGAACCTGGGCTGTTTGGGATTCGAGTACGACGCAGGCAATTCTACATGCCGAAGCTGCTGCCGCAGCCGCAGCTCTTGGTCACGTTCGGGTTGTTGAACGTGAAGCCGCGCTTGTCGATGCCGTTGTGGAAGTCGACCGTGGTTCCGTCGAGATAGAGATCGCTCTTCTTATCGACGGCCACTGGGACACCGTGTTGTTCGACGACGAAGTCCTTGGCGGGATCGGCCTTGTCATCAAATCCGAGCTTGTATTGAAAACCACTACAACCACCGCCGGAGACGCCAATTCGCAGGACCATGCCTGCGGGCATCTGCTGCTCGTCCATGACTCGCTTGATTTCTTTGGCTGCGTTTTCCGTGACTGTGACCATGTTTCCTGTTTCTCCTGCGTCTGGAAAGGACGAGTCGAAGTGTTCGAAGTTCGGGGAGACCCCACATCGCAAGATTATATCGGACAACAACATCGTGCAATAGTGGCGATGTTGCTCCGCATTTCCGGGACAGAAGTCTTGGTCGGTTGTAAGTGTCAGTGGGATTAGACTTTGTGGAATCGCATTCGACGACGAAAGACCGTCAGAGACGCTATAGACCTGGCGTTTTCGGCAGGAGATTTTTCCACGACAGTTCCAGTTGGGCGATGCGGACTTCGGTTTGCTGCTCATCGTGGTAACGAATGGCAGAGTAATCAGCGTACCAATCGGCGGTCGATTGCAACTCCTCCCGGAGCGGTGAGTCCAGGATCCGATCGCGGAACTGCATCAGCGTCTCGTGCGGCAGGCGCTCGAAGCCTTTCCGCCGGAGTTCCGTCTCCAGAGTCGATAGCCACTCCTGAAACGCAAAGGTCCGAGACGAGTGAGTGTTCTTGGACAAGACTGGTCGAGTTCGGAATCGTCGACTGAATACCCACCACGCCGCCAGCAGCATGACTCCCAGAATAACTCGCACACTGGTCGTCTGCAGGGCGAAACTCACAGCTGAAAAGGTCTGGTGATTTTGGATCAGCTCAATGATTCTGGAAAACCAGGCCCGCCACGATTCCGCGATGGCATTCTGCCAGTCGGCGGTCCGTTGCTCCGGAAGGCCCGTGGATGGCGTCGATTCCACCGTGACCCATTGTTGCAGTGCCGAGTCGTAGGCCTCAGCCCAGGCGTGGGCGTCCTTTCGGCGGGAAATCCAGACTCCGTTCGGGTGACGTTCAGAGGTCACGTATCCGGTGACATATCTTGCCGGAACTCCCGCTGCACGCAACAGCAGGACACTCGATGTCGCGAAATACTCGCAGTGGGCCGCTCCCTTGGTCACCAGGAAGTCGACAATCGGATCCTGGAATCGCGTTTGGGTATAGCCCAGTGCATACTGAAAGTTGTTTTGAAAATACTCCTGGACGGCTTCGATCTTCTGAGTATCGGTCGACATCCCCGCAAAGAGTGAGTCGGAAATGTTCTGAATGCGAAAATCAAATCGTGGCGGCATCAGACGCGCTGGATCGTCAGGGGCGGGGACTGGATCTGGTTCTGAACTTTCCGTGTAGTAGGCAGTGATCAGGCCCGGATCAGTATCGATGGGAAACGAGATATTCGTGAGGGAGTCAATGATCAGCTCGCTGGAACGGACCTTGATCAGCCTCGTGTGAAGCGGGGCGAGAGGGACCGCTTCATCTGATGACAGACGTTCAATGATCGCCGTGCTCCAGTTTTTCGACGGGGACGGAGAGATCTCAAACAGGTACTCCTCGGGCAGCAGGTGGATCGATTCGGGGACTTCGCAGGGGGCCAGCTTTTCAGCTTTCACGGGGGGTTTGGACCAGCTGGCATTCCGAAAATAATACTGATTGAACGTGGTGCCTTTCAGGTACAACGGCTCGGGACTGTCGTGGATGACTCGGAGAACGAGTTTATCGGGTTCGTGAATTCGCCCATTGGAGATCGTGGCCAGATTCGGACGGGGGCTCTGGGGAGCTGAGGTGACATTCCCGTCGACCAGATGCATGATGTGGAGCAGAAGTGCTTCCAGGTCGCGTTCATGTTGATGCCAGGCTCTGGCCGCGTAGACCGTTGGAACACTGGCCATGAACAGTGTGACCCAGAGGAGCGTGCGACGTACTCGACGGCTCTGATCTTGGGGAATCCAGTCTCGGCTGACATGAGCAAACCAGGCCAGACCAAACACAAACAGCATCATCATGACCAGAAAGAACGTTCTGGAGATGCTGTGCAGCTGGACATCTCCCGCGCACAGGACGACGAGACATCCCAGAGCCGCGATCGATGCGGGAATCCGCTTCCGTGACATCGGGGTGTGAAGGATCAGGATCTGAAAAGAAACGAGCCAACAGCCAATTTCGTGAGCCAGCTCGGTATTGACGAATGGTGCGTCCGTCGGGAACGTGGCGGGTAGAAGAGAAAACTTGATCGCAAAAACGACCGATAACGCAATGGAATTCCAGAAGAGTGGAGTCTTGGGGCACCAGCCACTTTGAATGGTCCACCATCGGCTGATCGCCCAGATCAGCAGAACGCCCGTGACGAGCCAGTTGTTGGATGGATACCACAGCATCACGCATTCGATGGCGATCAGATAGATCGACACGCGGAGCGCTCGTCGCGGAATTTTCGGTGTTGGTACGAGCTGATCACTCATAGAGATCGTACCTCTCCGCTGGCAATCTGTTCTGGTTCGATCAGCTGAAAATCGAGACTCTCTTCCGGCACCATTGTCGAGGGAACGTGCCCACGAATCAGCAGGACTCGTACGCCCCGGCCGGTTTCCCGAATTTGATTGACCAGATTCTGTCGTCGTTCATCCCAGCTCAGCAGGACGAAGACA
>QWOR01000117.1 GCA_003669575.1 Planctomycetota bacterium
GACGCTGATGGAGCTGTGTGACATGCAGGGGTGCTGTGTGGTTGTCACCACAGGGGGAACTGGTCCTGCGATTCGAGATGTGACCCCCGAAGCCACGGTCACGGTCGCCGATAAGCTGATGCCGGGATTCGGCGAGCTGATGCGAAAGGTCTCGCTCGAAAAAGTCCCGACCGCCATCCTCTCGCGTCAGACAGCTGCGATTCGTGGGAAGTCATTGATCGTGAACCTGCCGGGACAGCCCAAGGCGATCCGTGAATGCCTGGATGCGGTGATGCCGGCGATCCCGTACTGCGTCGATCTGATCGAGGGGCCGCGACTGGAGACGAACCCCGACCGCATCGTGGCGTTTCGACCCAAGAAATAGTCGTGTTCCGGCAACCGGGAGGGCGAAGCTCTTTATGCCATGCGGTGCTGGTCAGCCGACCGGTAGTCGACACGTAGCTATGGGCCTATACTGCCCTAGCGCACTCTTCGCGCGGTCCCCCGCTCCGACTGCCACCACCAAGATGGCGGTCCATGGAAACTGGCTGTGTCCTACATTCTGAATACCCCCGATCAGCAGGCCGAAATGCTGGCGGCGATCGGTGTCTCCTCGATCGATGAGATCATTCAGCGGCAGATCCCCCAAGATGTTTTGGTGGAAGGGCTGCTCGATCTGCCCCCGGCTTTGGGCGAGATGGAGCTCGAAACGCACATCAAGCAACTGGCGGCCTTAAACCGGAGTGATCGAGTCTGCCTGATGGGTGGTGGGGCGTACGACCATTTCATCCCTGCGGTCGTCGATGAGATCACCTCCCGCGGCGAGTTCTACACGGCCTACACCCCGTATCAGCCCGAGGCGAGCCAGGGGTCGCTGCAGGCGTTCTTCGAGTTTCAGTCGCTCATCTGTCGCCTGACCGGGATGGATGTCTCCAACGCCAGCTTGTACGAAGGCGGCACAGCTGTCAGCGAAGCGGTGTTCATGGCCATGCGGTGCACCAACCGGCACAAGCGGGTGGTGATCCTCGGCTCGGTGAACCCCGAGTACCGGCAGGTCCTGCAAACCTATACCAAGACACTCGGCACCGAAGTCGTCGTGATCCCGGCGAAGAACGGTGTGGTTGATCCCGCCGAAGTTACAACTGCCCTTAATGATCAAACCGCGTGTCTGGTCATTCAACAGCCAAACTTTTTGGGATGCATTGAGCAGGCAGAGGAACTCTGTACCGCAGCCCGTGCAGTCGGGGCTCTGGCCGTCGTATCGTTCGATCCGATCAGCCTTGGGATTCTGACTCGACCGGGGGATTACGGAGCTGACATTGCTGTCGCCGAAGGGCAGTCGCTCGGGACACCGCTGCAGTACGGCGGGCCGTATCTCGGATTACTCGCCTGCCGCAATGAGTTCGTCCGCAAGATGCCGGGCCGCCTGATCGTTCAGGGCAAGGACCGCGACGACAAGCTGTGCTACATGCTCGGCCTGCAAACCCGCGAACAACACATCCGCCGCGACAAGGCGACGAGCAACATTTGTACGAACCAGGGGCTGCTCGCACTGCGGGCCACGGTCTACCTGTCGAGCCTCGGGCCACAGGGCTTGAAGGAAGCTGCGGAACTCAGCTGCCGCATGGCTCATTACCTGGCCGATCAGTTGCAGACGGTTCCTAGAGTGACGCTGGCGTTCGACAAGCCCTTCTTCAAGGAGTTCGTCATCCGTTGCAACCAGGGCGTCGACAAGTTCCTCGCCACCGCCCGCGATCTCGGCTTCAACATCGGCCCCGAACTCAGCCGGTTCCACGATTCTGAACTGCTGCAGGACGGCGTACTGGTTGCGGTCACCGAGAAGCGGACGAAGGCTGAACTCGATGCGCTGGTGAGCGGGTTGAAGGCGAAGTTGAAGTAACTCGCTTCTCAACACACACAAACCAGAAACTCAGTTGATCATGGATGCCTGGTTCGGATCCTTAGAACCGAACAATGAATCACGGAAACCGAACTCACTCCTCCCATGCGAAACACGACCGCGACTCAACCTTTGTTCGACTTCTCAGCCCCAGGGCGACGGGCGACGGAGTTCCCCGCTGCAGCTGTCCCGACCAAATCGCTCGCCGATTTGATTCCGGCCGGGGCACTGGCGAAGGAACCGCCGCCGCTGCCAGAGCTGGCGGAGGCCGACATCGTGCGGCACTTCGTTAATCTGTCGACTCTCAACATGTGTGTCGACACACACTTCTATCCGCTCGGCAGCTGTACGATGAAGTACAACCCCAAGCGACATGAGCGGCTGAGCCGGTTGCCGGGGATTGTCGATCTGCACCCGCATGCGACCGAGGACGATTCGCAGGGGATGCTGGCGATCCTGTACGAGATGCAGCAGATGCTGGCCGAGATTGCCGGGCTGCCCGCCGTTTCGCTGCAGCCTGCTGCCGGAGCCCAGGGTGAGTTCACCGCGTTGCTGACCGCGGCTGCGTACTTTCGAGATCGGGGCGAGAAGCGGACGAAAGTCCTCTTCCCCAGCAGTGCCCACGGGACCAACCCCGCCAGTGCAGCCCTCGCCGGGTTCGACTGTGTCCAGCTGCCACCGACAAATACGGGGTTTGTCGATCTCAAGCAGCTCCAGGCGGAGCTGGATGAATCGACAGCTGTGTTCATGGTGACCAACCCGAACACGCTGGGGCTGTTCGAGAAGGAGATCGCGACGATCTCGAAGATGCTGCACGATGTCGGCGGTCTGGTCTACATCGACGGGGCGAACATGAACGCCATCGTCGGAGTGACGCGGCCCGGCGACTTTGGTGGCGACATGATGCACTACAACGTGCATAAGACCTTTACTGGTCCTCATGGAGCTGGGGGACCGGGATCGGGGCCTATCGCGGTCAGAGACTTCCTGGGCGACTACCTGCCGGGGCCAGTGATTCAAAAGACCGAAACGCCGTCCGGCGTACGCTACTCGCTGGTCACCCCGAAGAAGTCGATCGGCCGCGTGCGCAGCTTCTCCGGTAACGTCGGGATTCTGCTACGAGGGGCGTTCTACCTGCGCACGCTCGGTGCCGCTGGGGTGCGCGAGATGACTGAGCAGGCAATCCTCAACGCGAACTACATGAAGGCCAGGCTGCAGGATGTTCTGCCCGTGCCACAAGGCGAACTCTGCATGCACGAGTTCGTGGCCAGTGCGAAGAAACTCAAAGATGAAGCGGGCGTGACCGCAATGGATATCGCCAAACGGCTACTTGATTACGGGTTCCATGCCCCGACTGTGTATTTCCCGCTGGTGGTGCCGGAAGCGCTGATGATCGAACCGACCGAGACAGAGTCGAAGCAGACTCTCGACGCGTTCATCGACGCGGTCAAAGAGATCGTCGTCGAAGACCCTGACATGCTGCACGAAGCTCCCCACACCACCAGCGTGCGCCGCCCCGACGAAGTCGGTGCCGCTCGGAATCCAGTGTTCTGCAACACGGCATGCGGCCCCACATAATCCGGTGATGGTCCAAAAGCAAAAAGGCCGCTGAACGATTCGTTCAGCGGCCTTTTGTTGATTTGCAGACACCCAAAGATCAGTCGAGATCAGCGGGAGGAGCTGGCACGGGGCGGACTGGCGGGCTGTACTCGCCGGTCGTGTCGTCGTACTTCGACTTCTCTTCCGCCATGCGGGTTTCGCGGCGGTTGATGATCTCGCGAGCTGCTGCTCGGATTTCCTGTTCGTTGTTGCGACGCAGGTTGCCGAGCTCGGCCAGTGGCTGGACCATCTTCACGGCCCGGGCCACTGAGCTTTCCATCAACAACAGCTCCGTGAAGCCGCGCTGAATTGCCTCGAGCTTCGTCATCTGGTCGTTGAACTCGCCCTGCAGTCCAGTCAGCAGCTGGAGGCTTTCAACGCTTTCGGCGATCTGTCGTGACTGACCAGCGAGAGATCGCTCGATTTCGATCAGGCCTGCAAGATTCGCGTGGGCCGAATCGAGCTGGGTCTGCTGATTCAGGGTCTGGTTCAACTCGACGAGCCGATTGGCATTGGCTTGAGCCTGCTCGACGTTGACGACGCTCTCGGAAATCTGGGATTTGAGGTTCGTCAACGAGTTGACCGCATTCCGGGCATCGGTCGTCGAAGCATTTTGCTCGATCAGTGACTTCTGCACTGCAGTCATCTCGGCTAGTTGGTTGCGAGCATCGACCGTCTGGGCCTGCTGTGCAATCACGGCGGTCTTCAGATCACCAAGCCCATGGATCGAGGCCATCGCTGCATCGGTATTCGTCCCAGCCAGCGTGGCGGCCTGAGCCACTGTGGCGAGACCCGAGATCGCATTCAGAGCCGTATCGCTCTTCTGCCCGGTGACGATGGCTTCGTCACGAACACGAGCGAGCTGGGCCAGTGAGTTTGTGGCGTCGTTGACCGTTTTGCCCTGCTCGATTGCCTGGTTGGCGAACTGGCCGAGGTTCACGACAGCAGTCTTGGCAGCATCAAGGCTGGCCGTCTGAGTCGGGACCGTCTCACCGAGATCACGCACGCGAGTCTCGAGACCGACTACCGAGTCGAGAGCTGTCGAAGCCGTGCTGAAGTCGTTTTGCTTGGCAGCCAGCGTAGCCTGCAGGTGGGCCAGCTGTTGCAGGGCGGCCATCGAGGCCCCGACCTTTTGCGACTCGGTTTCGATTTCCTGCTGCAATGTCCGCAGACGTTCGACTGTCTGCTGAGCAGCGACCAGCTGGTTATGCTGAGTCTTCAGTCCGCTCAGCAGATCATTGGTCCGCCGGACATCGTCGCGTGAGCCGGTCAGCTCGACGATGTGGCTGTCGATGATGCTCATCTGCTGCTGCATCATGTCGATACGTTGCGTGAGAGGCCGACCAATCAGCAGTTGCATGATGACGATCCCGATGATCGCCCCCCCTGCGAGTGTTGGCCAATTGACCCGATTCCTTCCTTCAGCGAGCGAACGTGACGATCCTTCGTCTCGGTGATTGAATTGCGGGTGTTCCACTTTGAAACCTCCAGGTTGTATTGAGTCGCGGCATGCGACTCGACGTGATCGTGTTCTGGCAGAGCCCCATCCTGTTGGTTGTGCGTCCCGCGAGCTTCGGGATGAGCACAGGATCGGCGGGATCTGCCGAGTGACAGAGTTTGATATCGCCTCCGCACAGTGCATCTCTGTGGAGAATGGGCTGGAATTCCCGGTGTCAAACTGATCGTGAAGGCCGGAATCGAAACTGATGGACTCTTTTGCGAAATCGACCCAACCGGACTAATCTGCAAACCCTGACTCGTGATCATGAGAAAGCAGCCAGGTTTCCTTGAGTGCACTGATCCCGTGAGTCTCCATGACGATCCGCCCTGCCACCTTAGATGACCTCGATACTCTGGTGGAATACAACCGCCGGCTCGCTCAAGAGACCGAAAAAATCACTCTATCGATCGAGCTACTGACCGAAGGCGTTCGGGCTGCGTTGCTTGATCCGAGCAAGGGACGTTACTTCGTCGCCGAAGTCGAAGGCCAAGTTGTTGGACAGCTGATGCACACTCGCGAATGGAGCGACTGGCGGAACGGCGACATCTGGTGGCTGCAAAGTGTGTATGTCCACGCTGACCACCGACAGAAGGGCGTTTTTCGCCAGCTGGTCGAACACTTGAAGACCGAAGCACAATCCAACCCGGGTGTGGTGGGGATCCGGCTCTATATGGAAGAACATAACGATCGAGCCGGAGCGACCTATGACCGATTGGGTATCCGGGAGGCTGGGTATGTCGTGCGGGAACAGATCTGGCGGAACTGGGAGACACCACCTGCAGGATGATGATCGGAATCCGCACGATGGCCCTCATCATCTCCAATTACCACGTATCGTCCTTTCACACCAAAAGCAGGTAGCCGCCGCTGCTGATTGTCTTGAATCTGTGTAATCCTCTGAATCTGTGGACCTCTTTTTCTGTTCCTTAATCGATGTCGAACGGATTGAGTGCGAAAGGGGTGCAGACAGAAGTGATCCAAAGATTCAGAGGATTACGGGGATTCAGAGAGGTGGTTCACGGGCTCCTTGATCATGATGATTCAAGGTGGGCAACAGGTGGATTGAAATTAGGTGAGCACTTGGGGAAACAACTTCCAAGGCTCTGCCAGTCTGATGGTTACGAGGCAAA
>QWOR01000345.1 GCA_003669575.1 Planctomycetota bacterium
CCCCAAAGCGAGTGACGAGAACCCAGGTCAGCCACAGGGTCGAGGCGGTGAAGATTCCCTGTACGACCAGCAGCGAGGGGTGTTCGCGGAAGATTGATACGAGGCTGAGGCCACCCTCACTCGGAAAAAGGAAGTCCTTATTCAGGAACGACCGAGCCAGCCCGGAAAAATAGCAGGCCCACAACACCAGCAGGAACAAGTTACGCACCGCCGCTCGACCAGTCATCAGCCAGCTTGCCAGTAACCCCACGAAGGCACTGGCAATCACCAGCACGATGAACTGCCCCTCACCGCTGAGCGTATATCCAAAATTGGCCACATCGTTCAGGTCTCGGGTATAGTCCAGCACCGTATGAAACACGGTCAAAGTAATCGCGCACTGCCAGGCTGTGTGCAACGAATTCAGTCCCAGGATCAGTGACACAGCTCCAAAAGTCACGTAACCAAACACGAGCGAAAACAGCGTGCGATTCATCCAGCCCGCAACGCCCGGCTGCTTCAGGAATCCCTCTGGAAGCATCTCGGGCACCCTCGGGAACCCGTAGAAAATCAGCGCCACAAAGACCACATAGACCAGACAGAGTCCCACCCGCGGCGGCGGAGTGTTCTCCGACTGCCCACAGCGCGATAAGTACTCCCGGTTCAGCCAGGCACACCAGCCCAGGGCGGCACCGAAAATCAGCCCGAAGCTGAACTCCATCATCTTCCACCAGCCGATCCAATTCCATTCCTTGGGACCAAAAGCCAGAAACAGACAACCGCCGCCGAACCCCAGACCACCGCCCAGTGCCCCCCACAGTGAGAAACGTAGCGGGATCGTCACGGCTCCTCGTGGGCCGCATAAACGCAGATACGACAGCAGTGCAACGGCTGCAAACAACAGCCCCGCCCACGATTCATCTCGCGGCTTATCGAGGCGGTTTGAGAAGTAGATCAGCTTCGGCTCATTGATCAGCGTCAGCCCCAGGTAGAACGCCGGAATCGTGATCAGAATCGCCAGGACAACGGTCTTCCGACTGCACACCGTCCGATCGATCCCGAGTCCCAGTACCGCCCCACCCAGCAGCCCCCAGACGGTGCCTTTCACCAGACACCCAATGACGCCCCAGTAGATCGTGTCCGGGTTTTTAAGAAACCCCAGCGTCTGACCGTACGTCATGTTCCCGCCATACCCGATCCCGATCGCCCCAAACAGCGCTGCAATCGCAGCTGTCTCCATTTTGAAGTTCAGCAGCAGACAGATCGACAGTGTGACAAAAGTCCCCGGAATCAAAGCCCCATAAGGCCCTCCCCCGATATACCCTCGCAGCCCCCACCCCAGCAACATGGCAATCGCGGGGAAGATGACGAACATCAGAGGGGAATACCGTTGTACAGAAACAGATTGATCGGAACTTTTCATGTTCGTGCTTTTGCATTCATCAATCGGAGGGGAAGCCACAACAGGCTCACCAGGGAGCCCGTTGAGGTAAGTTAACAGCATTTCAACTGATTCGACGAGCCTGTACCACTCCGCGGCTTTTGACACAGTCCTGCCGTCAACCTGCAAACCGCGCCCCTGTCAGACTCACGGCGTCACCCAAGGCCGGTGCTGGCGCGGAGATCCAGACTTCCAACAGGTCACCGTCCGTGTGCGACATCTCCAGAGACTACCGTCACTGGAGCGAGTCGTTGAAGGTGTAACGATGGCAACGCCCCTCTTTTTGACTCGGTAAAAAGCCGGCATCGGCCAGCTCAGCCACGATTCTCTGCACCGCTCGTCTAAAGATGCCCACCTCCAGGAGAAATTGACGTAAACGCCGACCTGGCTGGTAATAAAGACACAAGTGGACATGCGAATCATTCGCCAGAAACGTCCAGCCAGCGAGAGCCGGGACAGCCTGCGGAAGTTCCGGCTCTCCCGGATGCCCGGCCTTCTTGACGGGCTTTGGAAGTTTTTTCATGAACACAACCTTGCTCTCGCCATGAAATGCGACTACAAATACGCGACATTAGTTTCGCGTATCACACTACGTGATTCCTGACTCCCCGAAGATGAGGACGGCATGCTGGAGGTTCTGCGGATCAATCTCTGTTCACCGCTTGCACTCGCATTCGTGCTGGGAATTGTCTCCCGGCTTGTGCGCAGTGAATTATCGATCCCTCGGGAGCTTTACACTTCCCTGTCGATCTATCTGTTACTGGCACTGGGGCTGAAAGGAGGCGTCGAGCTGTCGCACAGCTCCCTCAGCGAGCTGTTCTGGCCGGTGCTGGTCACGCTGGGATTGGGGATCATCACTCCGATCACGTCCTATCTGGTTCTCAGGAGGATCGGACGATTCAGCACGTCGGACGCAGCCGGAATCGCGGCCCATTATGGATCGGTCTCGGCAGTGACCTTCATCGCCTCGCAGCAGTTCGTCCAGACGATGAACTACCCGGCCGAAGGGTTCATGCCGACCCTGGTCACCTTGATGGAGAGTCCCGGAATCCAGATCGCCCTCGCGATCGGAGCGATTCAAACGGCCAGGCAAGCCGCTGATCGCACGCCGGAACGCGGCGAGCCGAAGCCTCCCGCCCGCCCGACCTCCGCGGTCCTGCATGAGGTCCTCACTGGGCGCTCGATGATTCTGATGGTCGGCGGTCTGATCGTGGGGCTGCTGATGGGTGAGAAGTCGTACGAACCAGTGAAACCATTCTTCGAGGGGATGTTCAAGGGAGCCCTGACGTTGTTCCTGCTGGAGATGGGCCTGGCCGCCGGATCGCGACTGGGTGACCTGAAGTCGGTCGGGCTGTTTCTGCTGGGCTTTGGAACCATCATGCCCGTGATTCACGGAGTGCTGGGCGTCGTGGCGGGACACTGGGCCGGACTCTCGATCGGAGGAGCGACTGTGCTCGGTGCGATGTCTGCGAGTGCCTCCTATATCGCTGCTCCTCCGGCAGTGCGAATGACACTGCCGGAGGCGAACCCGACTTATTACCTGACCTCGGCCCTGGCCATCACATTCCCCTTCAACATCGTGTTGGGGATTCCCACCTACTTCTACATCGCCAAGACCATTGCCGGTCAGTAATTCCACGGTTCGCCCGATTTCGTCCACCACTTTCAGAGATTAAATCATGCACACGACTCCACTCACGTTACTGACCATCGTGGCCGAGGCGATTCTGAAAGATCGCCTGATCGATGAACTGACCCGTGCAGGGTCGAAGGGATACACGCTCTTCGAATGCGAAGGGAGTGGCTCTCGTCATCGCCGCGTCAGCGAACTGCTGGGGGCCAACATCAAGCTGGAAACCATCGTGTCGGCTGCAGTGGCCGACAAACTCTTGGAAGTTCTCGCTGTCGAGTACTTCCCACAATTCGCCGTGATTGCGTACCTCAGTCCCGTGTCTGTCATCCGAGGAGAAAAATATGTCTGATCAACCAGCCCGGAGCTTCAAAACATCGCAATGGAATCGGAGGCAATTGCTGCAGGCCGGAGGCTTGGCTGCACTCGCTTCACTGGCGAGTCCAGTCTGGTCGAATGATGAGCTGGAACAACCACCCACCACGCCGCAAGCCGCACTGGACCGATTGATTGAGGGGAATCAACGGTTCGTGTCGGGCCAGACACTCTCCATTCACCAGGACCTGAATCGGGTCAAGGAAATCGCCAGTCGTCAGACGCCCTTCGCCGCGTTCCTGGGGTGTGCGGACTCTCGCGTGCCGATCGAACTGGTGTTCGACCAGGGTTTCGGCGATCTGTTCGTCACCCGGATCGCCGGGAACATTGCCAGCAACGAGAACGTCGGCAGTCTCGAATTCGGCACGCAGATCCTCGGCGCCAAAGTTCTGTACGTTCTGGGACACTCTGCCTGTGGAGCTGTCGCAGCCACGATGCAGGGAACGGAAGTTCCTGGACAGATCAGCGGGCTCTTCCAATACATCCGCCCAGCCGTCAAAGCAGCCAAAGGGAATATGGAACTGGCCGTCCAGGAGAACGTCCGCAACCAGGCCCAATTACTGGCCGAGTCCTCACCGGTGATCTCCCGCATGATTCAGCGGAAAGAGCTGATCGTTGCGGGCGGAGTCTATGACCTGCAAACCGGTCGTGTCACGCCGGTGGAGTGCCACGTGAGTTGAACTCGCACGAGTGATTATCAAGTAATCTCTACACGAGGGGTGGCAGAGGTCTACACGCAGCGAAGCCACCAGACCTGGGTGCCACTCAAGCGAGAGAAACGATAAGGTACACGATCCACCAACTGTGGACTGGGCGAGATCACGCTCCTGCCCTCCAGCTTCGTTGTACGCGTCCTTTTTCCGTTGCAGAGTGACCTCGCAATCATGAGTTCATTGGCCATCGCCTCGACGATGTTTGGGTGCATCCTGACCGGGATGTTGGCATCCATGAAGATTGCCCGTCACCTGCCGGATCATCATCTCAGTGATGACTCTAAAGAGGTCGTAAAGCTGGGGCTGGGTGTCGTGGGCACCCTGACAGCGATGGTCCTGGGGTTGCTCGTCTCGGCGACCAAAGGAACATTCGACGAGCAGAGTGGTACTATCAAGGATGTTGCTGCGCAGGTGGCCATGGTGGATCGCACTCTATTCCTGTATGGAAAAGAGGCGGAGCCCGCCCGCGCCCAGCTGCGTCATCTGACTCAATCGATTCTGGAGCAGATCTGGCCCAAGGACAAGTCGGTCCCCGTCGACTTCAGTGGCGGCCAGTCACGACATACCGGGGAGCAGTTATTCGAGGTCATCGGCAAACTGGAACCAACCAACGACACACAGCGGATGCTCAAATCGCGGGCTCAAGACATATTGACGGATATGGGACAGCTGCGCCAGAAGCTGGTAGTCAACGACGAGCGATCGATCCCGCCCCCACTGCTGATTGTGCTGGGGGTCTGGCAGGCGGTCCTGTTCGCCGGGTTCGGATTATTGACGCCTCGAAATGCCACGTCAATTACCGTGATCGTCATCTGCATGTTGTCGGTTTCGGGGGCGCTGTTCATCGTCATGGAACTCGACCGCCCCTTTTCCGGTATCGTTCGAGTCTCCGACGCCCCTCTTCAAGTGGTCGCCTCCCATCTGGGGGAATGAGTTGTCCAGGTGCCGCTGGCCAATGGATTTCACTCGTCAGGGTTGGTTTGTGAAGCAAGTGAGGATCGCCAGTGGACTAGCTGTACCCTAAAGACATCTCGGCAGTGCTCGATAACAATTTTCCATCCCCATCGAACACGACATTCATGCCACGCTCAGCCGCACTGCTGGACAAGCCACAGTCGCACCCGTCGCTCTAGGTGGGGAAGTCCAACCTGACCTACCAGAACTGAATTGTTACCGAATAAAATACCTTACGATAATGTAGATTTCGATACAGCTGGCAATAAACGCTGGGATAAGTCCAGCGAACAAAGAGGTTATTGTCCCAAACTGCATGCAGTTCTGGAAGACGTTGCCAAGTACGACAGTTTGTACCGCCGTAAGGCCAAAGAGTGACAGCGTTTCAACGTGGCGAAACATAGCTATTTATTCTCACTTAAGTACCAATATGCTACTCCAACGACGATGATCGTCCCACCACAATAAATCTCGGGAGTTCCTACGAACGATGGAATCACTTCATGAATGTAGCCGATTCGCGGGTTGGCCCAAACGCTGTTTTGAGCGTCTGTGTGACTCAGGAACAAGGGGCACTCGCAGCTGACGTTTCATCAGTCCACCCTCTGGATTGGAACTCCGACCGCCCAGCGATCGTTGTACCAGCGTGCTGAACTCCACCTCCATTCTGCTGGGCTTTCGACCAGTCCCGCTGGCTCGATGCCTCTCCCCTACCGCACCACGTGCTCGGTACTCACGACGTAGTCCCGGTTGTCGAAGAGGTTGATGTAGAAGACCTTGGCGTCGACGGGAATCTGGGCGGTGACTCGTCCGGTGGCGGAGTCGACTGTGGCCGGGATCTGGTCCCACTTCCGGTCCTGCCATTTGCCGGTGTCGTTCGTGAAACAGAGCTCAGCCTTGGCGATGGGAGCTTCGGATTTAAAGGTCGCCCAGACTTCGGTGGCTGTGGCCCCCTGCTCGGTGATCCTGGCGAGCGGCTGGCCGTGGGTCAGGATCTGATTGGCGAAGCC
>QWOR01000331.1 GCA_003669575.1 Planctomycetota bacterium
GGGCGGGCGCATGTCTCATTCGACGACATCCGCTACTTCGCCGACGAGGTCCTCAAGCACCGTACCCTGCTCAACTACGACGGCCAGGCAGAGAATGTGCAGATTGGTGAACTGATCCAGCAGTGCGTGGCCAACGTGACCGAAAAGGCCGCGTAAACCGGTCGGATGGTGCTGTTGTGCTCTACCCAAGTTGCTACGTGGAAACACTTTTTGCTCTTTTGTCGGAATCTTTGGACGCAATTCGCCAGCTGTTCTTCAGGGCGTTATGATGGATGGTCTGCATTTGGATCCCGTCCTATGGGGCGTGGTCTGGCGGAATCACCTCGGAGATGCACGGCGAAATGGTTCAGACAGTCGAAGGTCAGATGCTCGCTCGTCCTGATGACGCGTTCGCGATTGTCGTGTCGCGGTTCAACGATCTGGTCACCGGCCGATTGCTGGAGGGGGCGGTGTCCACCCTTAAACGGCACGGCGCGTCCGAAGCGAAGATCACCGCTGTGTGGGTGCCGGGGTCGTTCGAGTTGCCATTGATTGCCGAGAAGCTGGCAGGCTCTGGCAAGTATGCCGCGGTGATTGCTCTGGGAGCCGTGATCCAGGGCTCGACTGACCACCATGAATACATCAATCACGCGACGGCTCAGGCCCTGATGCAGGCTGGACAGCGGACCGGGGTGCCGGTGCTGTTTGGATTGTTGACCTGTCCATCGATGGAACTGGCTCTCGATCGTGCCGGGGGCAAGGTCGGAAATAAGGGAGCAGAGTGTGCCCTCGCGGCCATCGAGATGATCGATGTGCTGCGAAAGCTCAAGTAGTTTATGGAATCCCGGCTTGAGGGGAGTTCCTCACGCTCGTCTGTTCTCTCGTTTATCAATCGTTCGGTTCGTCTATGTCGCGTCGCAGCAAAGCTCGTGAACTCGTGGTCCAGATGCTCTATCAGGCAGACTGCAACCCCGACCTGCCGTCCACCGTGGTTCATGAGCAGATGCGGGAGCGGATCGCCGAAGATCCGGAAATGTTCGAGTTCGCGTGGAAGCTCTACTCAGGCACTATCGAGCGGCGCGATGCGATCGATGAGCAGATTGAGTCAATCGCCCAGAACTGGTCGCTGACCCGCATGCCGATCACCGATCGCAACGTGTTGCGTCTGGGGGCGTATGAATTGCTGTACACCGACGTGCCGCACCGGGTCGCGATTAACGAGGCCCTGGAGCTGTCGAAGACTTTCGGGACCAAGGAGTCGTCACCGTTTGTGAACGGTGTGCTGGATAAGCTTGTGCCCGAGGCGAAGCGGTCCGCACCTCCGCGTCAGGCTGTCAGCCCGCGAGATTCAGCGGACGAGTAAGCCCGACACGCGGAACGTGAGTAAAGTTATTCCCACTCGATGGTGCTGGGGGGCTTCGAGCTGATGTCGTAAACGACTCGGTTCACGCCACGCACGCTGTTGGTGATTCGCGTCGAGACTTTCTGCAGCAGGTCGAATGGCAATCGCGACCAGTCCGCTGTCATGAAGTTGTCGGTATCGACCGAGCGAATGGCGATCACATCTTCATAGGTGCGGCCATCGCCCATCACACCGACCGTTTGCAGCGGCAGCAGGACGGCGAATGCCTGCTGCACCTTACGGTACAAGCCAGCCTTCTCGAGTTCGTCGAGGAATACCGCATCGGCTTCCCGCAACACTTTCAGTCGCTGTTCCGACACAGCTCCCAGACACCGTACAGCCAGGCCGGGGCCGGGGAACGGGTGCCGCCAGATGAGATGTTCAGGCAGTCCCAATTCGAGACCCAGCCGGCGGACCTCATCCTTGAAGAGATCACGCAGCGGTTCAATCAGTTCAAAGCCCAATTCGGCGGGCAGGCCTCCGACGTTGTGGTGCGACTTGATCGTGGCTGCAGGACCGTCGGGATTGGCTCCCGATTCGATGACATCGGGGTAGAGCGTGCCCTGAGCGAGGAAGTCGGCGTCCTTGATCGATTTGGCTTCATCGCGGAAGACCTCAATGAAGACGCGGCCGATGATCTTTCGCTTTTTCTGGGGGTCGCTGACATCCGCCAGTTCGTCGAGGAACCGCTTCTGGGCATCGACGATGTGCAGATCGGTCTTGAAATGGTCGGCGAACTGTTCGCGGACTTGATCTGACTCACCCTGGCGCAGGAGTCCATTGTCCACAAAGATGCACGACAGCTGGGAGCCGATCGCCTTGAAGAGCAGGGCTGCGGTGACCGAGGAATCGACCCCGCCCGACAGACCACAGATCACACGGCGGTGGCCGACGCGTTCGCGGATGCTGGCGACCTGCTGGTCGATGAAGCTGGCCATGCTCCAGCGGCCTTCGCACTTGGCAATCTTCTTGACGAAGTTCGCAATCAGCTGCGAGCCGCACTCACTGTGCGTGACTTCGGGATGGAACTGCAGGCCGTAGATCGGCCGCGTCTTGTGCCGGATGGCCGCGTGGGGGCAGGTGTCGGTCGAGGCCAGTGAGAGGAATTCCCGGTCGAGGTCCTGGACCTGGTCACCGTGGCTCATCCAGACAGTCGAGTCCTTGGGAACGTCTGCGAAGAGCGGGTCATGCGAGGTATGGTGACAAGTCTTGTGCCCGAACTCGCGGGAGTGGCCGGGTTGAACCTTGCTGCCCAGAGCGTGGCAGGTGGCCTGCATGCCGTAACAGATTCCGAGGATCGGAATGCCGAGGTCGAAGATCCGCGGGTCAGGATGGGGCGAGCCCTTGTCGTACACACTGGCGGGGCCACCGCTGAGGATCAGA
The DNA here is from genome assembly GCA_003669575.1 of Planctomycetota bacterium. GTDB lineage: Bacteria > Planctomycetota > Planctomycetia > Planctomycetales > Planctomycetaceae > TH-plancto1. The sequence continues at coordinate 2,765 of QWOR01000331.1, forward strand.
CCCTTGGGGGCGATCTCACGGATCCGGTCGGCGGAGAGATCATGGCGGACCATCTGACAGAAGACGTTCTGCTCACGAACGCGGCGTGCGATCAGCTGGGCCGTCTGCGATCCGAAGTCGAGGACGAGGATCTTTTCGTCCTGGGCGGAAATAGAAGCTGCTGCTGGAGACTGGGGGGGCATGCCTCACCTGACCTTCTCTTCTCGCCTCCGGGCCTGAGTTCGAACATCCCTCGAAAACAGATGAACCAGCCGACCTCTCAGGAGGACGACTGGTTCCAGAGACGAGACAGGACTCGTCATCCCCGAATTGGGGAATCCAATATTGTAGAGCGAGTGGCGGTCGGAATCACGCGTCCGAATCGGGGAAATCGAGTCGCGTTAAGAAAGTGGAAAGTTGGGCGAGATCTCCGGATTCAGTTCAGTGGACGCTGGAGCAGGGCACTCTCCGCTGGCCAGCAATTGACGTGTATAGTGTTATTTGGCGGGAGGTTATGGATTCGAGCGAAAAGTATCAGGATCGCCTGCTCTGGCCACAAATCAGAGCCTGATTACGTGAATTGAATCGGATCGGTTTCCGCCCGGCTGGCCCACACACTCAAGGTCGGCCACCGGGTTTGCAGCTTCGTCGCCAGGTTCTCCACGGCAGGCCTTTCGCTGGCATAGTGGCCGACGAGAACTAATGCGGTGCCGAGAGACCGGGCTTCCAGGCAGGTGTGGAACCGCGTCTCGCCCGTGATCAGGACCTCGCAGCCGAGTGTTGCAGCATCCGCGAGAAACTCACCCGCAGCTCCACAGGCGACCGCGATCTTCTGACACGTCAGCCCGAGGTCACCCACGTATGAGTGTCGCTCTGCGGGGCAGATGGTTTTGAGTCGCCGCAACAGCTCTTCAAGATTGATGGGAGCAGGCAGTTGCCCCATGCGTCCCGAACCATCGCTGGTTTGTGGCTTGAGGCGTAGCGGCTCAATTTCGCTCAGACCGAGTGCGACGCTGATCTGCTGATTGATTCCTTCGCGGGCACTGTCAAATGCCGTGTGGGGGGAGTAGACGCTGATGCCGGCTCGGGCCAGCGATAACAGCATTCGCCCCTCAGCAGTCTCCGTGGTGAGACGTTTCACTGCCTTGAACAGGATCGGATGATGAGTGACGATCAGGTTGGCACCCTGGGCGATCGCTTCATCGGCCACATCACTGGTCAGTGTCAGGCACGTCATGATTCCGCGTGCTTCGACCTGAGTATCGCCCAGTAGAAGTCCGACATTGTCCCACGGTTCAGCCAGATCCAGGGGGATCTGCTGCTCCAGAGCGGTCAGGATGTCTTGGATTCGTGGCATGGGGGGATTCAGACAAGCGGGATGACGGACATCTGCGACTGATGGTCACTACTTCTTGTAGGTCTTCCAGCCGCTGGACTCCAGCGGATTGGCGGCCGGTTTGTCAGCTGTCACTGACTGAGGTGCTGCTGCGGGAGTCACTGTCGAGGAACTTATCTGTACGATCGGAGCCGGGGTGACCGATGCGGCCGTGACACTCTGCACAGCGGGCGTGGACTCGGGAGCAGCGGCTGCTGGTGTCGCAGCGGGGGCAGCTGCGGCGGGGGTTGTCGCGACCGTGGCGGCGGGTGGAGTTTCAGCGGGTGTCGCTGCCGGGGCGGGTGTCGCGGCGGCTGTCGCAGCTGGCGGAGGTGTGGTCGCAGGAGCAGCTGCCGCAGGAGCAGGCGTTACGGCTGGAGCAGGAGTTACAGCTGGAGCTGCTGGCGGTGTGGCAGCAGCGGCCAACTTGTCGGGTTCCGATGTCTTGGGAGCGATCTTGGGAGTCAGTTCCGCCAGGGCTTCCATGGGGATCTGTTCGCCCAGTCGATATCGCTGGGATGCTCCCTGGTAGACCGAGAGCGCGCGGGGCACGATTTCCTTGAGCTTGGCCGTGCGTGTGTCATCCGAAGGATGGGTGGCCAGCAGTTCGGGAGTCTTTTCACCGGAGATGCGGTTCAACCGCTCCCAGAAGCGAGGAGCTTCATTGGGGTCATACCCGGCACGGGCCATCAGCAGCAGACCGATGGAGTCGGCCTCGGATTCCTGGGTTCGACTGTAGGGAAGTGGGACACCCTTGGACGACTCCAGCCCGTAGACATTCTTCACGATGTCGATCCGGTGCGAGTCGGTGATACCGATCATACGCGTGATGGACCAGTTCGCTTCTTCGCTCGCCAGTTTTTGGCTGAGACGTTCGCCGCCATGTCGGGCCAGGGCATGTGCAATCTCGTGAGAGAGAACAACCGCCAGTCCCGCCTCGTTCTGGCAGGCCGGCAGGATTCCTTCGAAAACGCCGACCTTGCCTCCGGGGAAGCAGAATGCATTCTGGTGCGGGCCGCTCAGCAATGTGAACTCCCACGCATAGTCGGGGCGTTCTGAAACAGCAGCCAGCCGTTGCCCCACGCGTTCCAGCATCTGGGTCAGATGCGCGTTCTGAGATCGCGGATGTGTGTCGAGGATGGCCTGATAGGCCTTGATGCCGAGTACCAGTTCCTGACGATCAGGCTGCGTGTCGAATGCTCGAGTTGCGAGATGCATCGACTGGCAGCCGGATGGCCATGCCAGCAGGGTGGCCACGAGCAGCAGCGCAAGATGTGAGCGACCGGTTCGTTGCAAACGGGTCGAACGTGTTGAAAGGTGTGTCATGCGACAGCCTCCTTGGAGAGGTGCGAGGACAAGTGGATCGGAGCAGGACGCTCCGATCATGGGGGAGGTAGCCTCCAACGTAGGTCATCGAAGAAAGTCGAAACAAGAGGAACAAGATCAATCGGCGTTGATTGATGAGCGAATCGGCAGGATTCGACTTCACTGCCCGGTTGAGCAGCGAATCTGGCCGATTTTCGAGGCGATAACCGTACAAAATGGCCGGTTCACGTTCTGCCACTGGTATGAGAAACGCCCGCCCAGCACGAGGCTGGGCGGGCGTTGAGAAGTCACTTTTCGCTCGGTATCGAGAACGATCGCGTCACTAGGATGCGGTCGTGGCCAGCTTCTTGGAGGCTGGCTTGGCAACAGGTTCCTGGCGATTCATCAACCAGACCAGTGCCGGGCTGGCCACATAAATCGAGCTGTAGGTACCGATCAGGATTCCGATCGTCAGGCTGAACGCAAAGCCCCGCAGACCCTCACCACCAAAGAAGTAGAGGATGGTCGAGGTGATGATCGTCGTGACCGATGTCAGCAACGTTCGCGACAGCGTCTGGTTCAGGCTGATGTTGACCATGTCCCAGGTAATCTTGGGGTTCTTGCCACGCACTTCGCGGA
>QWOR01000193.1 GCA_003669575.1 Planctomycetota bacterium
AGCCTGCTCACGCACGACCAGGTCTGCAAATCGCTGTTCGAGCTGGCTCGATTCTTCAGTGATTTGAGTGCGAGAAGTCTGCAGACTGGCCATGGATGTCGCCAGCACCGCCTCACGACGAGCCAGCGCCGCTTCGCGAAGCTCTATTGCACTCGTGTCGACAGCTGCAGCTGCGGGCACGGCGGCCAGTGCATGAATTTCCTGGGTCTGCTGATTTAAGCGAGCTTCCAGTGCCGTCAGCTCTGCCTCCCTGGCGTCCAACGACTGCTTCTGTACCACCAACTCGGCAGACTGACGTTGAAGCTCGGGCATCTGCTGTTCGATGACCGCGAACAGCTGATGGACGCGTGCCTGCTCTTCCTCGAGCGAGCGAGTTCGTTCTTCCACCTGCAGGGAGATCGATTGGGCGGATTGTCGTTCGGCCTCTTCCGCCTGTTCCTGGCGGGCATGAAGAGCCCGCTCTTCGGCAATCAGCGACTCCTCCCGCTGCCCAACCTCATTCACGATCGACTGCAAGCGTGACTCGCGACCAATCAACTCCCGCTCGCGAGTCATCAGCTGCTCTTCGCGAGTCGACAACTCTGTGGCCAGATAATCAACGGCCCGGGCTCTTTCGTCGAGTTCCATCGCCCGACGATCAAGATCCGCTTTCAACAACTCGATGCGGGCCGCCTGTCCAGGAATTTCCGTGACCGAAGATCCAGGATCAGGCGCTGCGACGATCATGTCTGGCTGGTGACTGACGACTGCGGACGCCGCATGAATTTTGACGGCTTCCGTCAGCGGCAGATCCTCGGACCAGGAATCGGCCTGGTCCATAGTGCCATCGATGGCGGTTTGCAGATGCTGACGGGCCTGATCCAGCAGTTCTTCGATCTGGGGAGGCTCGTATTGAGATGTCACACTGGGGATCGACGGGGCAGGGGCTTTCGTTTTCGCGTCACTGTCATCCCCCTGGCTGACCCACTCGGAGACTTCAGGCAGCCGAGTTCGCAACTCCACCGGTCCCAGAATCAACCGCTCACCATGCTTGAGCACTGCCTCAGTCAGCGGTCCGTCATTGATCCAGGTCAGCGGCGAGATCGCTTTTACGACCGTCTTAATGGCTCCGACAATCATCAGACAATGCTGAGGAGCAACACCAGCAACAGTAATCGTGATATCACAATCCGCTGCGGATCCAATCAGGTAGCGCCCCAGAGCCAGGGGATGCGAATCGACTCGCATACTCGAGCGCACAGGTTCCAGAACCAGTTTCGGCGTGGAAGTGGAACGCTTTGTCGAGAGTTCCATGGGTCCCTCAGTGGCTTTCGAAATCGTCATGGATTATCCACAGCCATCAGTTCCGCCAGCGACCGACTTGCACCGATTCGCCATCCCGACCAACGCCCGATGCAACTTTGCGATCGGACTGATTCGGGGAGGATCACACACTATTCATCTGCGCTGATTCGGTTCCAACTCAGGCATCGCGTTGTCAACTTGAAGTAGTTGCAACGATTGCAACGTCAGTCAGACAGACGCTCTGGGCGGCAGCTGATGCAGCTGTCCAACTTTTGGCCAAAGCGCGGCACCGCCTTCTGGAGTGTGGAAACCACGCCCCATGATCCTCATTCGGTCTTCCAGCCCCTCCGGACACTTCGAGTTTCCCGGATCCAAACACCAATCGCGATCTTTCACCTCAGGGATTCACTGCAGAATACGTCCTAGTGACTTTCGCGTATTTGAGGATTCGCGCGAGGCTACCGGTTTGAAGGAAGAATCGATCTGTCTCAGCTTGCGTCAAGAAATCAATATTCAAATGCGCGAAGATAACGGCATTTTTAAGAATTTTTGGAAAAACAGCATTCTTACTCGAACCTTTTCATTCGAGAGCAGGTAATCAATAGAAGGGCAGACGTACGCTGCGACTCACATTGGCGCATGAGATGCCGAATATGGTCATTGCTGATTGAAACGGCCACCTTTCTTGAACGTGGATTTCGTATCCATGAATCCATACGGCGTATCAGCGGCACAGAACATGATTTCCACGGATTCAGCACAGATGAATTGAAACTCGACATCGACCAGGTCTCTGAAACTTGGGTGACGTCGAAACAGAGACGACAAATCAGAATTTTTTCAGCCGAAAAGGTCGCGGCTTCGCGTTCCCGTTGTCGGTTATGTTTTTTTGAAAAAAAATCAGCCTAGAGTCTAGATTTCAGGTCACGGCAGACTTATGATCCGTGAAAGTGTTTCGTGTTTCGGGGACAGACCATTTGGTCTCGCGATGTCTACCATCGTGTGTCGTTGCTTCTTGTCAGCGAATTCCTCTTCGGGTCGGACTCAAGTGAGTCTGTATCTGGCCATTCGGCGTTCTACTCTTTCTGAAAGGTCCGTTCATGTTGACATCGTCTCATGGTAAGAACCTGCAGCGCCAGCGTGCATTTACGCTGATCGAGCTGCTCGTTGTTATCGCCATCATTGCTGTTTTGATCGCTCTGCTGCTGCCCGCAGTTCAGCAGGCTCGTGAAGCTGCCCGTCGCAGCCAGTGCAAGAACAACCTCAAGCAAATCGGCTTGGCGTTCCACAACTACGAAAGCACCTTCGGTACATTCCCAGGTGCGATGTACTGCGTGGCTAATGACCCGGTTTTTGACATCGGAGAAGGTCCTCAGACGCCGACCGGCTCTGGCATTGGTGACTCGAACATTCACATTTGGACAGAGTTGATTCTGCCATTTGTGGATCAGACTCCTTTGTACAACAAGATCAACTTCAGTGTGCCGATGTTCTTCGGTGCTGGAGGCGCTGCTCCGCCAAGACATGCTGGAGGCGGCACTTATTCTCAAGGCCAAGATTACGCTGCCATCAGCGGATCTGTGATTCCAGGGTACATCTGCCCCAGTGTTCCACGCTCCTCAAACGTCAATGCCATTTACAAGGATGACTGGCTGAGTGACCTGTCACCTGACTGCTACCACGCTGGTGGTGCTCTGGACTACGTCGGAATGGCTCCTGGCGGTATCATCAACGATGATTACGGTGCACAGGGTAACTTCACAATCGGAGCAATCCTAGACGTCGAGACAACTCCAACCGGTCAAAAGAGTAGTGTGAACTCCGGTGGTGTTAAGATCGCTCGGATTACCGATGGAACTTCAAACACCTTGATCTGCGGTGAGCGATCTGCTCCCGATCACGGCGAATGGCTCAATGGTAAGAAGATCGGCAACGACAGCGACGAAGCCGTCGGCTTCATGGGAGACTCCTGGAACGACTGGCAGCATGCGACTGCCCACTTCTTCCGTGGTGTTTCACCAACCAGCTCACGTATTGCTGGCCGAAGCAACGGAGACTGTACCATCAACTGTGGTAACGTCTGGGGTTGGTATGCATTCCACACGGGTGGTGCACACTTTGCGATGGCCGACGGAACCGTCCGGTTCGTCAGCCAGAACATCGACCGCCTGCAAATGGCCCGTCTGTTCTGCTACGCAGACGGTGGTGTTTTGGGTGAATTCTAGTCTCTTGGGTTAATCCGAGAGCTGGAGACTAAAGGTGTTGATTTGCGTACCGAGTCGGGTCATTCCGGCTCGGTACGTGTTTCTAAATCATGATTGAAAACTGGACGTTTCTGGAGAGGATTATCGTGGCCCTGCATCGTTGTACTTTGATTGCCATTCTGGCTGTCGTTTTTCTATGCGGTTGTGGTGGGGACGGGAAAGGTGATTTGTCCAAGGAACGATTGGCAAGTATGGCTGGCGGAAAATTGGTGGAAGCCACTCCAGTGAGCGGCGTAGTGCTCGTAGACGGTTCTCCAACTGAACACGTATACGTCTATGCAAATAATGAGGCTGCGGCGGAAGGATCTATTTTGCGATATTGCCGTACAAACAAAGAGGGCAAGTTTTGCTTCGCGACGAATCTTGAATGTGATGGCCTGGAGCCTGGAGATTACGCTCTCACTTTTAAGTTGATGCCCAAAGTTGAAAAGGGTGAAGACATCGGTCCAGATTTGTTCAAGGGGAAGTACAAGAGCCCCAAAAAGAGTGAGTACAATATCAAGGTCGAGGCGGGCAAGCCTCAGACCGAGGTCAAGATCGAGCTCAAGAAGTAGCTTCTGCCTGAATTTCACGAGCCAGGTGACCACAGATTTGCGGTCACCTGGCTTTTTTGTTTTCTGGACCTCCCCAAAAATCACGCTGTGATCCTCCCGAGATCGCCTCGCGGTGTTCATCCCGGTGGCCGTTCAAGATATTCTCTTCTCTCCGGCAGCTGTTCCTGCCGCGGCATAGCCCCCATTCTCTGGAGTTCCTCACCGATGATGACCACAACGTCCAGCTCGATCAGGTTTGGCATTTTCGCATTGGCGTTCTGGCTGTCGCCGTTCTCGCAGCTCCTGGCCCAGGAATCGAAGTGGGCCTATCGCCCGGAGTTGCTTCGCCCCTTCTGGGAGGGAGAAGTCACTGAAGGTGAATCGGTGCTGTTCATCCGGGAGACGCCAGGCGTTGAGGCGCGAGCAGCGGTCCTCTTTCCCATCCAGGAGATCCTGGCTGTCCGCAACTCAGCGGGCGATGTGACGTATGAGAACGGCAAGGACTACTTCTGGAAGGCCGACTCCCGCGAAATCGTGCTGCCCACCGGATCGCGAATCCCCGCTCATACACCGCAGGACTTACGGCGACCTGCCAAGTCGCAGCAGTATCAGCTGACGCACCGCGATGGTCAGGGCGAGATCATGTTTGGTGGACGGCTGGAATATGCCGAGATGCAGACATGTATCACTTACCGCCATGCCCCCGGCCTCTGGAAGGGAAGCCTGCCGAAGTTCGATGAGAACATCCTGCCGCGATCGATCCACAAACTGAAGAACAATGAGCCCTTATCGATCGTCGTCCTCGGAGACAGCATCTCGGCGGGGGCCAATGCTTCTGGCATGTTCGACGCCGCTCCGTACCAGCCCGCCTACCCGGAGCTGTTACGAATCACCCTGGAGAAGCAATCGGGCTCCCCGGTGACACTCGCCAACCCATCCGTGGGCGGTATGTCAGCCCCGTGGGGGATCACCCAGGTCGATACCGTCCTGAAATCGAACCCCGACCTCGTGATCATCGCCTTCGGCATGAACGACTCCGCAGGCCGTCCCCCGGCCGAGTATCAGGATGCGATCAAGCAAACCATCGACAACATTCGCGAGAAGCAGCCCGAGTGTGAATTCATCCTCGTTGCCACGATGCTGGGGAATCATAACTGGGTGACTCTCAAGAACGAGTTGTTCGGCCAATACCGTAATAAGCTAAACGAATTGACTTCCCCAAGTGTCGCGCTCGCCGATGTGACATCGGTCTGGGAACGGTTCCTGCGATTGAAACAGGACTGGGACCAGACGGGGAACGGCGTGAACCACCCCAACGACTTCGGACACCGGGTCTACGCCCAGGTGATCTCAGCGTTACTGCTCCCGCCCACACAGCCTGCTGCCGACAAGTAGTCCCCCCGGAGTTGTGACCGAAACCGGTGAAACCAAGTGGCTCATCGGTTAAGTCACTCGCTGGATGGTGGCTGGAATCAAGCCTCGTTCTCTTTCGCGAGCAGGAAATCATGCCGACTCGACATTCCGCTGGCATCCTTGGCCTGTTCCTCCTGCTGGGAGGTCTCTTCTCGCAGTCTCTCCTGATGGCGGACGACGAAAGTCCGTCCGCTGGAAAGCCACTTGATGTCGGCTCACAGAGAATCTTGTTTGTTGATGACACATTCATCGCCGAGAAATCGGGCGTTGAACTCAAGCTGCATCCCCCGCGCAAGACCGGAGAACAGCTGATCGTCTCCGAGCACCCGTGGGAGAGTGCGACTCTGAACTGGTTCAGCGTGCTGCAGGACGGCGGAAAATACCGGATGTGGTACGAGTGCTACGACGTGGACGGCTGGCCAACTGCCGACGATACGTCGTTCTGCTATGCGGAATCGACCGATGGCGTGCACTGGACCAAGCCCAAGCTGGGTCTCGTCTCCTACCAGGGGAGCACCGAGAACAACATCGTCTTTCGCCAGATCGGCGGCGAGAACCACCGCTCCCGCGTGCACGGCAGCTGTGTGTTTATCGACCCCCAGGCCCCCGCCAGCGAGCGGTATAAGTGCGTCTCACAGGGCCAGTTCCAGGGCATCGGCGAGCGCCCTTACTATGTCGCCGGGATGACCTCGCCGGACGGATTGCACTGGACCCGGCTCGCGAAGCCGATCTGTCTGGTCTTTGCCGACAGCCAGTACTCCGGCTTCTGGGACGAATCGAAACAGCAATACTCACTCTTCGGTCGGACCAGTGGACGTGGTGGGCGAGCGATTGGCCGGGCCATCAGTGACCGCTTCGACTCCTTCCCGCTGCTGACCGAACGATGCGTCCTGCAGGCGGAGCCCGACGACCCGACGAACTGCGATTTGTACAACCCCGCCTGTCAGCAGTACCCGGAGGTTCCGGGGCTCTACCTGATGTTCCCCAGCTTCTTCCGGCACCGAGAGGATACTCTCGATATCCGGCTGGCGGTCAGCCGCGACGGAGAGAGCTGGACGTCACCGGACCACACTCAGCGGTTCATTCCGCTTGGCAAATCAGGTGATTTCGACAGCGGTTCCATCTACGTGGGGAATGGAGCCTGCCAGCTGAGCGGCGATGAGATGTCGTTCTACTACAGTGGCTCGCCGCTCAAGCACGAAGAGGTCGAACTGCCTCAGCTGAGCAATCCAACGAATCGCCGGGTGATCTCACGAGCGGTTGCCAAACGCGATCGACTGGTCTCGATCACCCCCACCAAGTCGGTGGGCCACCTGGTGACTCTACCGATCCGGTTCAAAGGCCAGCGACTGCTCGTCAACGCAACTGCTCAGCCGGGAGGCCACGTGCGAATCGGATTGCTCGATCAGAGCGGCCACCCGATCGCGAAACACGGAGTCTCCGATTGCCAACCGCTCACGGGCGACCAGCTCGACTGGACTGTCGCGTGGGCCGATGGAGACAACGTGAGCGCCCTCGCCGGTCAGGAGATCCGATTGCGGATCGAACTGCTCAACGCGGATGTGTTCAGCTTTCAGTTCCGCGAATAGAGATGGTTCACACAATCCAGCCATCAGCCGATTATGGCTGCGCGGGTTTCGCCAGCTGCTCGATTTGCAGAGCGGACAAAGCTCCGCGATAGACTTTGAGATCCGACAGCCCGCCGTGGAAGTAATCCTGAGCTCCAAAGCCGATTTCGAGTGGCTTCTCTGAATTCAGATTGTATTCTCCAGGCTTAAGCGAAGCCGACTCGCTGACCTGCTGGCCATCGACATAGAGCGTCAGTCGGTCGGTGCCACGGACTGCAGCAACGTGATGCCAGCCTGCGGACAGTTCGTGATCGTGTGTGGCATTACGGCCCGCTTCGATCGACAACACTCGACCGGAGGGCAGGGCCCCGACGAAGAGCCGCCCCTGATACACAGCCATCGACCAGGCTCGCCGGTATTTCACATCGGGGGTGTGATCGACACGGCCCACGCGGGTCCACTGGGTCCCCTCGTCGTAACGGTAGACCTCAGCCAGTGGCAACGTCCCGCCATACATCTTGCCGTTGTAAACAACCAACGGCATCGTCTCGAGTTCCATCCCTAACCGACCGACGTCCTCCCAGCTGGTCCCGCCCAGGTACTTGTAAACGTGAGCCAGCGGCCACTCGCTGACATAGAGGTGACCTCGATGGACCGAGAACCCGTACGTCTGTGTCGCGTTCGGAATCGTCCCGACATGAGCCCACTCCTTGCCATCGAATCGGAAGACCAGCCCTTCGTCGTAACAGCTGGCATAGAGACCGTTGTTGAAGACCGTGAGTGCCTCCACACGCTTACCGTTCGGAGTTGCCAGCGGAGTCCACTTCTCGCCACCTTCATAGCGGTAGAACTCCGCCGGCTTGTAGAGCGAACCCGCGTAGAGCTGCCCATTGAATGAGATCAGACTGGCGATCGAGTAGGTCTCCGCGGAGAGCTTGCCGCAGGGGACCCACTTGTCATCAGCTCCCAGCCGAAACACCGAGCCGCCCGGATTCAGGTTTTCGGAATCACTGAGCGCGGACCCCGACAGGCGATACTTACAACTGGCGACGTACAGCTCGCCATTGTGAGTGGCCATCGCGGAGATGGCGTTGGCCTTGTCCGGGCTTCCCAGATCGGTCCATTTGTCGCCGCCTTCAAAGCGAAACACACGTCCCGCTTCGGTTTCTCCGGCATGACACGTCGACGCATAGAGTTTCCCCTGATGCACACAGAGCGAGAACACGTACACCGCGTTCCCCAGGCGTCCATGATCGGTGAAATCGGGCTCGATCTGCCCCTGGTCGATGCCAAAGTGCAACTGGCGGCTGTTCGACTGGGAGTTGGTGACACCACCGTGGGTGTACAGCCCCAGGTGAAATCCGGTCCGGGTGGCCGGGTCATACTGACTGAGGATGTCCCCCGGCACGTCGGTCGTTGAACCGTCAGTATAAACCCACGCCGAGACCGAAAACGGATCTCCCCCAAGCTTCAGGGCTGGGGAGTTCGGCACGCGAATGATCGAATGTTCCCCGTCAAAGCGAGCTGCTGTTCGCTGCGAACCCGCCGGGCCGATCGCCTCGAACTTCACGGCGGTGGCTTCGGCCTTGGGTGTGTGCCCCGTGATGTCTTCCACACCGTTTTGGAGAGGCCAGTGAGCAATCACCTCAGGCTCGGCGGAGCACAAGGCCGAGGACAACACGAACAGGGTCACAAGTCCGACGAATGGGCGCAGCAGCATGGTGATACTCCAGAGTGAACGTCATGACACGTTGTTGTACCGCAAGTGCCGTCTCAACGACACCAAACTCCAAGCGGTTCACACCGCAGCTGTAATCACCATCTCGATCAGGTACCCCTTCCCCAGACCGGTCTGCACGCACGCGCGGGCCGGAGCATGTCCCTCGGGCACCCATACGTCCCACTGCTCATTGAGGATCGGGGTGTTCTGCAGGTCGGTCACATAGATCAACACCTGCAACAGCTTCTGACGGTCACTCCCCACCAGTGCCAGCCGGGCGTCGATCTGCGCCAGGATCTGAGCCACCTGTCCCCGCATATCTTGCGAAGGGTCGTCCGCAATCTCCACAAAGTAAGCCACACCGTTATGCACTACCGCATCCGACCAGCGGCGCGTGACTCCGTGACGTTCAATCGAGGACATGCAGGTGTACTTTCTGTGAGGTGTACTGGCTGAAATCGCGTTCTTGCTGATCTCCAGGCAGCACCGGGAATATCAACGTCAGCAATTGATTCGTCAAATGTGAGCAGATGGCATGCATCTGTCTCGACCTAAGCTTTGACATCGAAAAGAGAAGAGATACTGAACGATCATCTCTCAATAACTCGCTCAGTGTATCTACCTCTACTTGGCCAACGGCCTCAAATCAAGCTAGACTTATCCATCTTGATGAATTCTGGAGGAGTCTCGCAATGCAGTCATTGAATTGGAACACGACCCGGCGCGGGTGTTTGACGGCAGGGGCACTCGGGGCGGCAGGGTTGACGTTGCCTCGGTGGCTGGCGGCGCGCGAGGCGGCTCCCGGTGGGCTGACTCCTCAGGCAGACGCGTGCATCTTGTTGTTCCTGGATGGCGGGCCGAGCCATCTCGACATGTGGGACATGAAGCCCGATGCCCCTGTGGAAGTGCGTGGTGAGTTCAAATCCATCGAGACCTCGCTGCCCGGGTATCGCATGTGCGAGCTGTTGCCCGGGCTGGCAAAGCATGCTCACCGATCGACGATCGTGCGTTCGATGCACCATAGCGTCAACAATGCGCACGCAGCTGCGGTGTATTGTGCTTTGACCGGGCATGACCGCGGTGAGAACGGGGGAGGCACTCGCCCGACCGACAATCCATCACCGGGAAGCGTTCTGGGCAAGCTGCGGCCCCCCACCAAGCCCGTGGTTCCGTTCGTGCATCTGCCGTACATCACCAAAGAGGGCGCCGGTGGCCCCCCACAACCGGGCTTCTTCGGAGGTTATCTGGGACGGGCGACTGACCCGCTGTTTATCACACGCGATCCAAATGCGCCGGACTTCACCATCCCCGAGCTGTCACTCACGGGCGACATCACCGCAGCACGACTGGCGGGACGCGAGCATCTGTTTTCGTCACTCGAACGACGCCCGACCACAGATGCGTTGCCCGCCTCCTCGCTGCAGATGAGTCGGTTCCAGGAGAGAGCGTTTGACCTGCTGAACTCCAATCAAACCCAGCAGGCCTTCCGGCTGCAGGATGAATCTGATGCCGTGCGCGACCGTTATGGCCGCAATATCTATGGGCAAAGCACGCTGCTCGCCCGGCGCCTCATCGAGGCAGGAACACGTCTGGTCACTGTCTCATGGGCTCCCGACGCGAATGCGACCTGGGACACTCACGGTGGGAACTTCATGAAGCTGCGAGGCGAACTCCTGCCACAACTTGACCTCGCCGCATCAAGCCTGATTCAGGACTTGGCGGATCGCGGCATGCTCGAACGGACAGTTGTCGCGATTCTCGGCGACTTCGGTCGCTCTCCCAAAGTGAACCCAGCTGCGGGCCGCGATCACTGGAACTGGTGCTACTCGCTGCAGCTGATCGGCGGCGGCTTCAAGTCAGGCCTGATCCACGGAGCCAGCGACAACATCGGAGCCTACCCCGCCGACAACCCGCTGATCCCCGGCGACATCATCGCCACGTTGTACACCGCTCTCGGCATTTCCACCGAGACTCTACTCTACGACAACCTCAACCGCCCGCATCCCCTGGTTCCAATCGGCGAAGTGGTGCAAGACCTACTGGTGTAGAACACAGCGAACCTCCCACCCGACTCGACTAGTGAGAGGTTCAGCGGACATCACTACTTCGCGAGAGCCCAGAGCTCCTGGATGATTTTCACAGTGCGGTCGACGAGGACCTGGCCGCCTTCGGGGCCGACTTCGTTGCTTTCGGCGATGGCGCTGTATCCGCCTCCGGCAGCGGCTCGCTGTGTCGGGAGGTACGAGCCCGGTCCGACCAATTGCACGACGAAGGTCTGCAGGGCAGGGCTGCGCGACTTCATCATGATGCCATAGTCGGTGTAGAGCTCAAACGGATTGGTCGCGATCGCGATATCGCCCAATCTCAGGACATGCAGCTCCATCAGAAAGGGTGTCACGGTTCCAGCCTGCTGGTTTTCGTAACGCTTGACTACGCCGCCGTGCCAGTAGATCAGCGTCTGCCTGCCCGACTGCTTGGCATACTCCGCGACTTTGGCCTTGGCCTGTTCATACTCCCGCACGGAGACCTCGCGCCGAGGCAGCTCCAGTTTCTCGACGTGGTGCACCAGCGGGACATCCTTGAACATCTCCTGCGACGCTCCGGCGTAGGCCTCATGCCAGGCTGTCAGGACCCGCTGTGAGATCTCCTTCAGCCGGTCATGCCCGCGCAGCTTCCGCATGCGATCTTCTGCCGCCTTGCGAAACATCAGATGCGGAGACTGATCTCCAGCTGCTCCCGTCCAGCCCAGCACATGCAGATCTGGTCCGAACTCGGACCGTAAAGACTCCCGCACCTGATGCCAGAAGTCGGCGTTGATGTACTCGTTGCCTTCCACTTCCTGTGATGGGCAGACCACATTGACGGCCGTGGCCATCAGTTTGCCCTCGGCATTCCAGAAACAGAGGATCCCGACCTCATGGTCCTCGGGGCCCTCAATGCCGCGAAAGGTATCGCCGCTTGTCTTCCCGTACATCGCAGCTGTGCCGTCGTTGTAGGTGGCACGGCGATTGTATCCGACGACTGCGTAGCTCATGCCCCAGCCGACCTGGCCCGGTTGGCGTGAGTTCCACGCGGTGACGATGCCCTGGGCCACCTGCTGGGCGAAGAACTGGCGGTAGTCGGTCGGCGACATCACGCCGTCCTTAGGGATCTCGTACATGCCCTCCAGCAGCACGGGCCCGGTGTGGGTGTGAGTCGCACTGAGGAAGATCTTATTGACGGGAAAGTCGGGCAGCTGCTTCAACACTTCATCGCGAGTCTGCTGCAACGCCTCGTCGGGCACCGCGACAAGATCGCACGAGACCATAATCGCAATATCACCAGTTGCGCCGCCGCTTCCTTTGCTCTCCAGTGCGATTACCGAAGCGGACAGCTGACTTTCAACACCTTTCGAGATGCGGGTCTGCATTTGCCCCCAGAGGGCAATGGGCTGATCGGGAGTGATACTGACCGTGGCACCACCGACGAGCAACTCACCCGCACCACAGGACGCCGCGCTGCACGCCAGCAGCAAAAGAGGCAGCGACCAACCACTAAAAACCGCAAAACGACAAGACGCTAAATGCATGTTGAACTCAGGAGGGTAAGAGCCTGGAGACAATCAGATCGACTGATCGTAACCAGATCCCCTCGGGAATTCCCATGCAACGTACTGCTGCACCCGACGCACTTGACCAGCAGCTCGCTCTTTAGAACCGAACGCCGACTCGAGTAATAAACCCGGTATCGATATTGAAGTTCCCGCCGTACTGGGCGAATTTGACCTTACGATCGAAGACCCAGCCACCTTCCCAGAAAGTCGTGAACTTCGGTGTTTCCCACCGGAGTCCACCCACAAGTCGCCAGTCCGAGAACTGGACTTCGGTCTGGGAATTCGGAGGATTCAAAGAATCGATCTGATAGGCTTCGACGTGATACTCACCCAGCGCGTAGGCCCAGGTCGGAACACCAAACGGGGCCCCGAGAAATGCGCTGATCCGTGACTTCGGGAAGACGAGACGGAATTCCCAATAATCGTTAGGAGTCCACACCACACCGGCGTTTGGCAGCACGATCTTGTCGACTCGGTCCCAGTAGCTGACCCCCAACACCCACATCACCTGGGGGGACATCTGCCACAGAGCGGCCACCTGGCCGTCGAACAGGTAGGACTGGCTGTTCACCGGCCCCCCGAAGTCAGTCGCCAGCCACGGCTCGATGCTGGCCTCCAGCCCCCAACCGTAGGTCATCGGCGTGGCCAGCTTGAGCCCCAATCCAAAGCGGTGCACGTTGCCGGGCAGGCTGCTGTTCGTCAGGTTCCCGATCGGCCCACTCAGGAAGCGCCCCCCGTAGTCAAAACTCGGAGTCAAGACCCAGTTTCCTGGCATCAGGATAGGGTAGTCCTTGTTGAGATCGATCCCTTGTACCTGGAAGTTGCCAATCGCCGGGTTACTCGTCGCCGCGCTCGAGACATAGAAGTAGTCGAGCCGGTCTGTCCATTGATTGAAGCGATACGGCTGAGGCCCATTCAGTCCGCCTCCGGGAGTTGTGCCGTACGGATTGAGGGCGTTGCCATTGCCCGTCGACCACGGATCATACGGGACTGGTTCCGGGTAGCTTTGCTGGTAGGGAACGCCTCCAGTCACATTCTGGTCCATGAGGACCGAGTTCGGAGCATATGCTGGCGGTTGGTAAACGGTCGTCGACTCGACGGGCGGCATCAAAACCGGTCCGGGATTCTGACCACGGACAACGGTTTCGTCGGCATCTACCTCGAGAGCCTGCTCAAACAGAGAGATTCGCGGTGGACTCAACTCCGCCTGGGCGACGGTCGAGGCGAACAGAACTGCACCCAAGCAGACGAAAAACGAGGTTTTCACAAGACTTCCCTGTCTTCGAGGGGGAATGCGAAAAGGGCCACACGCGTAGCCACTCCGGCGACTCCTGCCGCCCCGTCCTGGGGCGAACGGCAGGATTTACCGAAAAATGGCGAGATAGGTCAATCTCAATCAGATTTTGGGAATTGTGGGGATGTGGGCGTTCTCGTTGGGTTATGGCAGTGCGAGCCTCTCCGAAAGATCGAAACGCTACATCAGGAAGACTGCGTCTCCGGGCAGAAAGCCTTCCCTGACAGCTGACTGCTGCGAGGAGTGCTGTTTTATTCAGCGAAATGGCTAAACTACGCATACTTCAGAGCTTGTCCCCTGCAAGTCGCCCGGAAACACCGGACGCTGACATTTCCCGCGGTCTTCTGACTCAACCGAATTCCGGGGAATAAATCGACCAGGGGGGACTCTTGCCTGTTGAGGGATCATGATGCAAAGGCCACTGGCGCCAGGCTTGGCGGAATTGGTCGACGAGCATTATCGAGCGGTGTTTGGCTATGCCTACCGACTCAGTGGTTCAGTCATTGAATCAGAAGACCTGACCCAGCAGACATTTATGCTGGCACAGTCCAATCTGAGTCAATTGCGGGAACCGCGAGCTGCGAGGGGGTGGCTGTACACAATTGCCCGCAATGAGTTTCTCCGGCGGCGTCCAGTCCCATCAACGGTCACACTGGATGACGTGTCTGAACCTTCCATGCCGGAACCTGATCCGGGCTGGCCGGAAGGGGAACTGACATCGGAGCAACTGCAGGCTGCCCTCAACGAGTTACCCATCGAGTTTCGTGTCCCCGTTGTACTGTTCTACTACGAGAACCTCTGCTACCGGGACATTGCCCTGCAATTGAATCTGCCTCTCGGCACGGTCATGAGCCGGCTCTCTCGAGCCAAATCACAACTGCGACGACAGCTCGAAAAACATCTGCTCGAGTCTCATCCCGGATGAGATCCACGGCAGTCTCGCGTTCCATCTTGAACTAGCCCTGCTGCCATGGATTGCCACACCGCACGACAGATGATCGAGATGCTCCCCCGCGCGGCGCATGACTTGCCGTCTGCCGAAGAGCAGGCGCTCCGTGATCATCTGGCACACTGTCCACCCTGTCTCTCGGCTGCGGAAGAGGTTGGAGAGTGGGACATGAGCCTGCAATCCGCCATGACGAGTGTCCCCGTGCCGGACGATCTTCACGAACGGCTTTTGTCCCAGCTGGCCCGGTCGACGCCGCAGGCTGGCAGAAACGCCAGCCAGTTTCCAGATCGCACTCGTCATATCCGACGAATAGCGTCCTGGTTGGCATTCTGTTTGGTGCTGTTTGCGGGATCTGTATTCTGGCTCAGTCGGGCCCCCCGGCTGGAGTTGGCGTCCGTCGAAAATGGAGCCATACAGCAACTGCGAAACCGGCCTGACACCGGACTGGCAGCGTTCGACCAATCTTTCGCTGCGGCGGTCGCCGATTCGAAGTGGCAGAAGGTTTGCCAATCCTCCCCCTTCGGGGTCAACGTCGACAAGCGAGCGGGGCACGATCTGGCTGCGTTTCGTGTGAATATCCCGTCGCTGCGATTCCGCGGCTGGCTGGTGATGGTACCCATTTCTCGAATCGTGGATGTCCCGCCATCGACATACCCCGACGCGGTCCACTACGCCCAGACAGCTGCCTGGCACGATGACCGGTTTGTTTACGTCTGCCTGGCAGAGCAGGGCAGCGTCGAAGCACTGATTGCCCAGTGGAATTCATCGGCCGCGTGACAACCGTCCTGGTCACTGCACAGGCCGACAGGTTCCTTTAGCGAGCGCTATGCCACAGCTGGCAGGCGGCATGCAAATCGGCCCAGCTGGGAACGGGAACCACCCCGCCAACGACGCGTCGTAAAAATAAATCGAGCAGCACCTGCTCCGCCGGTCGGTCGGCTTCCAGAGATTCTTCCGCCGATTCGAGTTCTGTGCGCCAAGTGATCTTCGACTCTCCCACGAGCTGTGCCTCACCCTTCTGGCAGCGCACAACAATCACGGGCTGTTCAGAAGTCGCATGACAACAGATCTCGGTCCGGACCGGAGTGGTGGTCGGCAAACGGCGACCACAACACATAACCAGCAGGGGCCCGCTTGCTGTCGCCAGGCGTTCAATCTGGCTCACAGAAGAGCCCAACAGCCAGCGACACCAGTCGATCACGCTGATCACCTGAGCATCGTGCATTGTCCCCGCAGGCAGCTCAACCTTCAGGTCCAGAATCGGGCCCAGTTTGGTCGCGACGAGTTCACGCAATCGCAAAGCTGCGGGAGTCGCCCGCAACAGCGTTCCCGGGACCACCATCGCCCCCTCGGCCTCCTGATTCATCAGCGCACTTGCGACTCGGGGCAGGTCATCATCAATCGGGGACGAGACCAGCACGGGAATCTGCAGAGAGGTGGCCAGCGAGATGGCCCATTCTCGCGACCAACCCGACTCCAGCACGAGCAGAGCCTTCACTCCCGATCGCGCAAGCATCCGCCGCAGGCTGAAATAGACTTGGGCTCCTGTCTCGTCGGCAATACTGCGAGCTTCACAGGGGAGTGAGGAAAATACAGCCGTCACCTTACCACGAGTGAGAACCGAGATCGCAGCACGAAACCGGGTCTCCCAAACGGAGCCCCCGCCGACGATTCCCAGCGGAATCGTTTGATCGCGTTTCGTTGATCGAGGCATCATGCCGGTCCGCCGATTCTGGCCGGGACCAGCCCGACTCGTTTATTCCCGGTGGAACATCTCGTCCCGTGACATCCGGTCGAGCCGACGCATAGTAGTGGAAGGAATCGGGTTGGGGCAATCGGGGGGGAAGAGATGGATCTCTCAGCATACCCGGGCGAGGAACTCCAGAATCGAGCCCCCAAGGAGCGACCACACGCTGAATCAATGAGGCAGCTCAATAATCGCCCACCTCGCCCACAGAATTCCGCCCGCAACCAGGTGGATAAACACAAACAGGATAATCACCCCGATCATTGTGTGTGATCCATCATCTTTGGTGGCCTTCTGGTGCAGCAGCCGCGTCTGGATCGTGGACACGATCCATTGCCAGTGCAGCATCACATGCAGAATGATTCCAGCTGCGAAGACACAAAAGGAATTGAACGCCAGATCCTGCCAGTCCGACGCAGTATGCCCCAACAGACGCCATCGCTCGCTGGCTCCCTTGGGAAAGGCAAATCGCAACACGGCCAGTTCCCAGGCAATCACCAGAAACAGAATCAGCAACGCCGAGTCGAGCCAGAAGTTGATGAGCGTTTTATGTCGATTCCAGAACGCCCCCCCCGTTGATCGATCCTCTGATGCATCTCCGCTTTTAGGGCGTACAGGCTGGATCGATGGCAAATGGCGTTCGATTCGCGCGGAGTGAGACTCCGGGGCTACACGAGATGGCTCCGGTGAGGAGGCTGGATCGATGGGTTCAGAACGCTCGTCCACAACACTTCCTCAATGCCCAGTCGGTGTGCTCGTCTCTGCCGAGGCACAGAACGGACAGGCTGGCTCAGCGGTCGGCGAATTCGCAGCTTGTAAAAACGCAGCGCCACGATACACCGTCAAAGCTCCCGTGAATACAACACACCACGCCGCGGCTTTCATCAGCTTCTGCCGCGTGGCCATCTTCAACAACATTGCCCCCGCCCCTGTCGCCACCATCAAAGGAACCGTCCCCACTCCAAAGACCAGCATCACCGCCATGCCTCGCAGCAGATCGCCGGTACTCGCAGCCAACGACAGGAACGCGTAGAGCAGCCCGCACGGCAACAACCCTGTCAGCAGACCTGCCGAAAAGGCATTCCGCAGCCCGGGCAACTTGAGCATCGTGGCGAAGATCGGGCTCATCAGGCATCCGCCCTGAGACGACTTCGACAGACCTCGCCGTTTCAGCACTCCCGTCGCAAAGAGCCCTTCGACCACTAGCAGCATCCCGGCCAGCAGACACAGCGCCGCAGGGACATTCAGCAGCTGTGGAGCCGCTTTCACGAGCCGCAAGCCCGCATATCCGCAAATCGCCCCGAGCGTGCCGTACGTCATCAATCGCCCCGCACTGTATGCCAGCTGGGCGAAGAGGTTCTCACGGAACGTGGGCTTGTTCATGCCCACGATCATGGCGAACCCACCACACATGCCCACGCAGTGCGATGATCCCAACAGTCCGCCCAGAAGAATTAATGGAAACTCAATCATGAGCCACCTCGCTCACGGTCAGTTCAGTTTGCACCGGATCACGACCAGGGAGTTGCAGCCCCTCAGACCGAGACTCTCCCGCATGCTGGAGTCGCAGCGAGTTCCCCAGCACCACCAGGCTGCTGATGACCATCAAAGCTGCGGCGATCGCTGGATGCAGCCAACCGCACGCTGCCAGCACGACACCAATCCCGTTGTATGCAAAGGACGTGAATAGGTTCTGACGGATCGTCGAAACCGCTTTGCGGGAGAATCCAATCGCCCACGGAATTGAAAGCAGATCGTTGCGAATCAGGCAGACATCGGCGGACTCGCGCGTCACATCGGTGCCACAACCCATCGCTATGCCCACATCAGCCAGTGCCAGTGCCGGGGCATCGTTCACCCCATCACCCACCATCGCCACTCGCTGATGAGCTGCCCGCAGATCACGAATCGCTGCCAGCTTCTGTTCGGGCAGGAGTTCGGCCCGCACGGGGATACCAATCTCGGTCTGCAGTCGTGCACCACGCGCTGCGTGATCACCGGTCAACACTTCCATATCCAGGCCGAGCGCGCGACACTCGCGGATCATTTCGCGAGTCTCCGATCTCAACTCTTCTCGCAACAAGAAGAGCCCTCGTACCTCGCCATCCCATCCCACGAACACGCACGACTCAGCGTCCTGATCGAGATGCATTATCGCCGCTGAAAGACGCGGGCCGACCCGAAATCCGCTCTCCTGCATCAACCGATAGCTGCCCAGCTGGATCTCGCCCGGTTCATCCGCCAGCCGTGCCACGACACCTCGCCCTGGAACCGACCGCACATTTTCGAGTTTCGGTAACAGATCGGTCGTCTCAACAAACCCGCGGACGGCTCGGGAGAAGATGTGTGTCGAAGAATCGGTGATCGCTGCAGCACGGCGAAGAACCTCTGATCTTTCGGTCTCCGCTTCGCACAGAAACTGCTTGACCGAGGGAGACCCCGTCGTCATCGTCCCCGTCTTGTCGAGTCGCAAAGCAGTCACACTGGCCAGGCGCTCCAGGGTTTCACCTCCCCGCAGCAGCACCCCGCGCCTCGCAGCTGCTCCGAGGGCAGCCCATACCGCGAGCGGTGTCGCGAGAGCCAGTGCACACGGACAGGCGATCAACACCACCGCCAGGGAGTTCAGCATCGCTGCTTCAGCCCCGGTTTGCCAACCGTGCCAGATCGCGGTCCCGAGCGCAATCACGCCGATCACCGGAAAAAAGACCCGCGAACAGCGGTCGGCCAGCTGTTCGTAACGGCCCTTCACCGACTGAGCGTGACGGACAGCCTCGACCAGTCGGCCCAGAGCGCCTTGCTGGGGCAGGGCGGTCGCCTCGACGATCAGGTCACCATCGAGGTTGAGCGTCCCCCCCATCAGCGGGCTGCCCACGCGCTTCGCAGCTGGCCAGCTTTCCCCGGTGAAGAACTGCTCATCGACCGTGGCCGCCCCTCGAACCACGGTCCCATCGACCGGGATACGTTCGCTGGCCCGGACTCGCAGGTGATCACCGACCTGGACATCAGACAACTTGATCAGAACTTCGTGTGTCTGAGCACCGGACACGGTGACCACGCGATGGACGGTCTCAGGAAGCAGAGACTCCAGAGCATGCAGTGCCTCGGAAGCTTTCAGTCGGCCCGTCGCTTCGAGCCAGCGTCCCAGTGTCACCAGTACCAGGATCACACAGCTGACTTCGAAGTAGACGTGCCCCATGCTGCGGATCGTCGACACGACTGAGTAACCAAACGCTGCGAGTACTCCGGTCAGCAGCAGCAAGTCGGTCGACAGCTGTCTCCGCTTGAGCAGCTCCCAGGCATTTCGTGCGAGCGGAACTCCGAGCCAGGCCAGCACCGGTATCGTGAACAGCAGGGCGATCCAGCGCAAAAAGTCCGCCAAGGCTGCGGCAAAGGCCGTGTCGGGTTTGTCGGCATAGGCCCACAACGCCATCGTCAGCATGACGACATTCATGGAGAAGAAGAGCGACACGCCGAGCCCGGTCAGCATCCACCGGGACTCACCCACATCGCCCCGCTCGTTAGTAACAGCTGCAGCAAAACGGCAGCCGGAACAGCAATAGACGGGTCCCTGCGTTGCCCCCGGAACCGGCAACTCGCAATAGTCGCATCGGACAGGCTCGGAAGTATTCGTCGAAGAGGGGGGCTGGGACATGGCTTGGCATCGCGATGACGCTCGCCAGAGCGTATGAAGTGGAATTCTACTGACTCAGGGAGTGTCGGCACATCAGGGAGACCGTGTCCGCTCCCCCGGCCGCCGAAACTTATGCCCCCTCAATTGACCAGCGGGCACGTGGAACCGTGACTACGGAGGGGTCAACAATTCGGTCTGCAGTGCAGGCAACAGGAACTTCACCACATAGGCAATTGCAAAGGCCCAGAAAATCAGCCACATCAATCGCACAAACCACGGAATAATGTGTCCGGCGTAGGTGTGGTTGCGGCCTTCGAGTTCCGCATTGGCTCGTTCGCTGGTAGGCATGTTCATCTCAACCAGAGGTGGAATGTGTTCGGAGAATCTGTCGGGCAGCGTCAGGAGTTGGCAGACCGTCGGTCGAGTTCCAGTTCGTTCTCAAACATCGAATGGCTGGGTGCATTGATGTCGTGAAACGCCCCCTGGGTCACGGCATACATCAGCATGCAGAAGAACCCTGCCGTGGCGAGCAGATAGTTGATCATGGGGGTCAGGGCAAACGCCCCTTCCTCGTCTCCCTGAGCGATGATGATCAGGTCCAGGAATTTGTTGGCGAAGCCGAGGATCGTGGGGATCAGCACAGCTGCTCCGACAATCCAGGTCCAGAGAGGAATTCGGGAGTTGGGCTGATTCGTCGACATCATCGGGCTTTCAGGAAGCTGAACGGATGGAATGAATGCGGTTGCACAAGGCTCCGGGGCTACTCGTTCTTGGGAGCATCGCTGTTTGCAGCTGGCTCTGGCTTGGCCTCTGCGGCGGGTGCAGGAGTTTCTACGGCTGCCGGTGCCTCCGCAGCGGGCTCCTCAGCAGCGGGCCCTTCCTCGCCCTTGGGCGTCGGCAGGATCTTGCTGGCCTCGTAGTCTTCATAGTACGGGTAGGTTTCATGCCATGATCCGAGCCACTGCAGGTAGGTCAACAGAGCCAACCCACGCTTGTTCGGTTTGTCAGGTGCCCCATCGAACAGCCATGGATATTCCGGCATCGGCGATCCGGGAGAGAGGGTCACCGGCTTGAAGAGGTGAACTGCCTGCCAGTCGCTGGAACGGCGACCGCCTTCACGGCTCAGATCAGGCCCCACACGGCGGGTTCCGAACATCACCGGACGCTGCAGTTCGTTCTGGTATTCCCAAGTCTTCGAGACCGGGCCCCAGCGGCGATCTTCGTTCGACACGGGACGAACGAATTGGCTGTGGCAGTGCCAGCAGCCTTCTCCGGTGTAGATCTTGCGACCGATGGTCAATGACTCGGCGCACTTCTCGTTGTACCAGAGTTCGGCCTTAGTCGGGTCTTCCGGTGGTTCTCCGTAAGCGGCCTTGAACGCATCGGGATACCGCTGAGCAAGGTCTTCGAACTGGTAGCGGAGATTTCCGTTCACCAGTTCCTTGACGGTTTTCTCAGGAAGGTGGCGGTACATCATCGCCGGGACGAGAGCATTCGACAGGAATGCCAGGCCGAAGAACCCGATGCCAGCCACCAGAAGGATTCCAGACTTACTTTCGAACATGGGAGTGGTCTGTCTTGAGGGTAGGGAGTTGTCAGGAGACGCGAATTCACTTCACACAGCGAAGCGGCACTCGATCACGTCGTGGCAGGCACCACATTGGTCAGTGTCTCATCGCCCAGACGCAAAGGCGACTTCTGCCAGGTCTTGTAGAGGTTGTAGGACAGTAACACCTGAGCCAGAAACATCAGGACACCAGCCACGATTCGAACCGCCCAGAAGGGATGTGAGACGGTGATCGACTTGTCCCAAGGCTGCAGAGCAGCCCACGACCAACCCTGGAACAGGCCGCCCAGAATCAGGTCACCCGCCATCAGCATCAGTCCACCGGCCGAAATCCAATAGTGCCAGTAACACCATTCCTCGCTATACCAATCGGTCTTAAGCAGGCGAGGGACCAGATAGGTCATCATGCCGAGGATCCACATACTGAACACACCGAACATGACCATGTGAGCGTGGCCCACGACCCAGTCGGTGAAGTGAATCAACGCCTGGAAGGTCATGGTCGTCTGCAGTGCACACTGCAAACAGGTCAGGAAGTAGAAGGTGATCCCCGTGTAGAAGTACCGCAGTGGCAGGTTACTCAGGCACAACATCCCGGTCCCCTTGAGACTCCCGACGAAGTTAATGATCACCGTCAGCACCACGAACTCCAGAGCGATCGTCGACAACACGGCTCCATACTGCAGGAACATGGGAATCGGCGTGTAGAGGAAGTGATGGATGCCCTGCAGCGGGTAGAAGAACGCCAGTCCCCAGAATCCAACCAGCGACAGCCCGTGACTCCACATCGGCCGCTTCAGCAGAATCGGAACGAAGTAGTACATCATCCCCCAACCCATCGGCGTCACAAACAGTCCGACCAGGTCATGAATGAAGAGACCACCGACTGCACCGGCAGCTGTTCCCGTGACGGCGTACTGTGGAACGAAGTTCCCCATCGCGTAGGTCAGGAAAGTCCAGACCAGGGCAGCGAGGAAATACCACAGCGTCACATACATCGGCCCTTTCACCTTGATGATCGGATAGCCGAAGTTGATCGCGACGAGCAACAGACCAGCCTGAGCGAGCGGGTCGATCCAGACCGGGGTTTCGCCCCATTCCAGCCCCTGGGCCTCACCCAGCAGCAGACCGACAGCTGTCGACAGCACCACCACCTGCCACGCGGCGAAGATGAACAGCGAGAGCCGTTTGTCGAGCACCGGCCGCAGCGACAAACGCGGCACGACCCAGTGCATCATCCCCAGAAACCCGTTCGCCAGAAATCCATAGGCAATGGCGTTCGTATGCACCATTCGCCAGCGACCGGGCGAGAGGTACTCGCTGATGGGAAGTGGATTCCAGCGGAGCAACTGCAGCCCCATCAGGATGCCCCCCAGCATCGAAATCAGCATGTAGGTCAGGGCTGCGACGAAGTACCAGAAGACCAGTCGTTCATCGACCAGATTCTCTTGGCGTGGGGATTCAGCCGTCGCTGGGGTAGACATGGTTTGATCCATAGCACTGTTCAGGGTGTCAGGGACGATTGGACGGGAAGGAGAGGCTGGTGAGTTTCACCGGGTTCTGCGGCTCCGTTACAGAGCGCGGTTTCAGAACATCAGGCCTCAGTGTGAGGGAGCAGCTTCGGGATCGTGCGGCTGCTCGTAGGGCACGAACTTGCCGAACGGAACCAGCAGGGCCAGCGTCCAGCCAAAGATCACGTGAGTCACGGCAGCC
>QWOR01000026.1 GCA_003669575.1 Planctomycetota bacterium
AACCATGCCCCGATCCAGGAGAGGACCTGTGCTGACCCGGAGGTGTTTTCGTCCGATTCGGGTAAGACTGGCTCAGCGCTGAGTCCCGTGGCGGTCTGTTCGTCCACCCACGTTCCCGCCGACTGCAACGCCGAGAGCGTGACTCTGAGGCCGATCCCCAACGAAGCTCCGGTCAACAGCTCACTGATGATCGACGCCCACGACCACTCGGACACGGAGGTGGCATGAGTACCACTCAGTGCGGCACCCAGGATGACCGCGATGCCAATCCGGGCTCGCCAGGGAATGCTCGCCAGTACCGGAAGCATCAATACAACGGCACTCAACCGTAGAGCTGCCAGTCCCCCGGCGATCAGTTCACCGGGGTTGAGTGGTAACAGGTTGAAGGAAAGTGCGTCGTTCACGGAACTATGCGATGTGAGAAGCGAAACGGACAGGGGAATCAGACGTGACATCACACCAACCCGAAGCATTAGCGAGTGTGAGTGGCAGACTGGTGCGGTACGAGAGGCGCTTCTGAGACGCGTGCCCTCGCTGACGCTTCGGGTTGGTGAAGACAGCTGCCGATCTAGTGTCCACCCGAGGCCACTCGATGGATCGTCTCGCGGGTGAACTCACCCAGACGATCGACCATCCAGGGGAGTGCGTAGAGCAGTGCCAGCCCACCGATGAGCAAGCGCGGGATGATCGCGAGCGATTGGTCCTGCAGCTGAGTCGTCGCCTGCAGGAGACTGATGCCCAGAGCTGTGACCAGGATGAGTAGCAAGACCGGTCCCGCGACCGCGAGGATCTCCCACAGCCCGGCCAGCATCGATTCCAATCCCATTTCACCCGACATGGTGTTTCCTCAACCTCACGCGGTACTCACGCTGTGCAGCAGCATTTCAACGGTCAGATACCAGCCATCGATCGACACGAAGACCAGCAACTTGAGCGGCAGCGATACCCACATTGGCGGAAGCGTGCCCAGCCCCAGTCCCGTCAGCAGAGAAGACGCCACCAGATCGATCACCAGAAACGGCAACATGACCTGCAGACCGATCAGGAACGCCACCTTGAGTTCGCTCAGCACGTAGGCGGGAAGCAGCACCGTCAGCGGCAGGTCCTCGTAGTAGCGAGGGCTCTGCGAGTTCGAGGATCGTTCTCGGGTCCGCAGAAAGAGAGAGACAGTGTTCTCGTTCCCCGCAGCTTGAATCTGCGACACCATAAACCGGCGAAGCGGGGCGATGGTCTTCGCAGCGGCTTCGCCCAGGGCTTTTCGTTGCTCTGTTTCACTCGAATACTTGGCCGATTGATAGGGCTCAATGCCCTCGCGGTACGCTGATTCCCAGATCGGGGCCATGACCGCGATCGTGAGCATCAGACTCAAGCCGGTGATCACCTGGTTGGGAAGAATCTGTGCTCCGCCAATCGACTGCCGCAAGAGGCCGATCACGACAACGAATCGAATCCAGCACGTCGACAGCAGAAAGATCGATGGCACCAGCCCGATGATACTGACGGCCAGCATCAACTGAACCGATGGCCCGAGCCCACTGGGGCCCAGCCAGCTGGCCGGTAGCCAGGATGTCCAATCAGACATCGTTCACCTCATGGTGAGGAGGTGAAGGGGGCCGGCGTTCATGCGCAGCTGTCCGACTTTCCGTCGAGAGTGAGACACTGACGGCGGGAGAGGTGCGATCTGGATCAGCCCAACGCGATCTGTCAGGCCGCGACTGGGCAGAATGGTTCTTTGCACGCCGGAATCGAAACGGATTTGAGCCTCCGCTATTCGCAGCAGAGCTCTCCAGTTCCGAGAGCAGCGCCTGGACTTCATCGGGGTCTTCCACCTGGGCCAGCGTGGTCATACCGGTTGATGTTGTCCCTACGAGAAGGACTCGCTGTCCGAATCGAACCACGGACAGCTGTTGTTGCGGTCCGAGGGATTGTCGGGACAGGACCTCGACAACACCAGGTGATGAGTTCGACAGTGGACCACCCGACTTGAGGAACTGCCGGATGATGACCCCAGCTGCGAGGATTCCCATCGCCCAGATAACGCCAGAAACGTAGCTGGTTCGGGTCTTGGGGGCTGTTGAGTCAGTGGTATCTGCGTTTTCTCTCGGTTCTGAATCCCCGGACTTGGGGAGGGGGGTTTTCCCGGCCACGGGGACCTTTTCGAGGATGGTCGGCGATTCCTCAACAACAGGGCGTGGTGGTGCTTTGGCGGGCTTGGCGAAGATTTTGACTCGTGGCAGCGGTGATCGCTCAGCACGCGCCTCAGCTTCGGGAGCAGTGGTCTCCGCGTCATCGTAGTAGGGAGCCGGGCGATCAGCTGGCGGTGCTTCCAATAGCGCCCCTGCCTCGGGGAGTGGTTCCCC
Organism: Planctomycetota bacterium; assembly: GCA_003669575.1. Taxonomy (GTDB): domain Bacteria; phylum Planctomycetota; class Planctomycetia; order Planctomycetales; family Planctomycetaceae; genus TH-plancto1. Next base: position 2,361 of record QWOR01000026.1, read on the forward strand.
TTCAGCGGAATAGCACACCGCAAAGCCGCCGATGCACAGCGAGATAATCATCAAGAGAACGAGCGAAGAGCGTCGATTTCGGCGAATGGACATCTCTCGCCCTCCCTGGACTCAACTTTCTGCCGCTGGACAATCCCTGTCGAACAGCGCGGAGGGGCACCCTCCTGATTGGCAATCTTTGCCGGTTGTCCAAATTCGGTCAACGGGAACTCTCACCTCCGCAGTCTGGAGCCTTCGCCAGAGCCGTATAAATCACCTGTTTCAGGGCTTTTGGAGGGACGATCTCCCGAGCGATCGTCCGGACTCGGTTTGGGGAGTTCCTACGATCAGCAGGGGGCTGGAAAAGTAAAAGTTGCGGCAACCTGCGACTCAAAAAAAGCCCCCGGTCGGAGTCCGACCGGGGGCTTTGGTATTGGCACGCCTGTTAATGATGGTCGCTGTGGCCATGGCCATCGTCATGGCCGTGGCTGTCATGCTCATCGGCTGGCTCTTCGTCGTCGGCGAAACTGACCAGTCCATCGAACATGCCCGACAGCTGGGCCGAGCCCGCAGCAAACATGATCACAACCAGACCCATGACGTAGACCAGCTTGCCGGTGAAGTTGGACACAGACAACTTGAAGCCGAGAAGATTGAAATAGTGATAGCCGTCAATCGGCGGAGCAACGCAGCCCCAGACGAGGACCGCCAAGAGTGCGATCAGAGCGACGCCGAGGAAAGCCCCGGAGCGGATTACAGCTGCCAGCTTTTGCCAGTTGACAGCCAGAGCCCAGAAGGTGGCCCAGGCAATCAGGGGGATCCAGGGAATAATGATCGCTCCCACGGCGACGAGCAGCTGGACAATCGCGGTGAGAACATTCAGGAGGGCTTGCAACAGCGGCATGGCGTGGGATCGTTCCAGGGATCACAAATACGGCCACCACGGAAGGGGCCAGTCTTCACCCGTCAGGATAACAACCGGGCGGGGATTGATTCCATCTAGCAACGGGGCCGAGGTCGGAATTCTCTCCGGGGAGATTGGCGGAGTTATGCGAGACGCCCGGTCCTATGCGGACTCTTGGCGGAGGAATATACTGATTTGTGATTGAAATTGATCGATGTTGAACTCAGTCGGTAGGCTGCCGTGGCCGACCGAGAGCGAGTTGCCCGTCCCTTCATCTGACAGCTGGCATGCCCGCGACAATTCGAGGACATTTCCTGGTCGCTGGTCCGCGTTTACGCGATCCCAACTTCTTTAAATCGGTCGTGCTGGTGGTCGAGCACAACGAGGAAGGGGCGATGGGACTGGTCGTGAACCGTCCGAGTGCCGTCTCGGTGGTCAGTGCTCTGGCCGGGCATTTCGACCTGCCTTGCGCCAGTGGGTTCGTGTACCAGGGCGGTCCGGTCGAGCAGACCGCGCTTTTTATCCTGCACAACTCCCAGCTGCTCGATCCCGACGAAACGCCAATTATCCCCGACTTGTTTATTGGTAGCTGTGCCGATGTGTTCGAGCAGGTTGTCAGCCAGGGAGCGATGGATGACTCGATTCATTATCGCATTTACTCGGGCTGTTCCGGTTGGGGCGGAGGACAGCTGGAGGACGAGTTGTCGCGTGGCGACTGGTTGGTGGTGAAGGCCGATCTGGAATATGTCTTCTCAGAGAACCCCTATGAAGTGTGGGATGCTCTGGTGGAGCAGGTTCATAAAGCCAACCGGATCATTCCTGATCACCCCTCCAATCCCGAGTGGAACTAAGCCAGTTTGGCCCGGTCTGACGCTCTCAGCGGACGGTGTCTGTGCGGAAGGATCTTGTCATGTCGATCAGTGTGTGGCGGTTGGTGCTGGCGTTCTGTTTGCTCCTGGCCGGGAGCGTGAGAGCGGCGGACTGGCCGCGTTGGATGGGGCCTGATGCCAATGGCATCTCCGCGGAGAGTGGCTGGAAGTCGGACTGGGGGAAGGACGGGGTGCCTGTCCTGTGGAAAACGAACGTCGGAATCGGGTATTGCACCGTCTCGGTTGCTGCAGGGCGTCTCTACACCATGGGACACCACGATGGGGAAGAGACGATTTACTGCCTGGATGCTGAGTCCGGAAAAGAGATCTGGAAGCACTCCTACAAAGCCCAGCTCGTCGACAACCTGCACAAAGGCGGTCCGGCCGCCACTCCGACAGTCGATGGGGAGCAGGTCTTTACTCTGAGTCGTGACGGGCGTTTGCTGGGCCTCGAAGCGGCAACTGGCAAAGTGATCTGGGAGCAGAGCCTGATTACGACGACGAAAGCCAAGCTGCCCGAGTGGGGTTTCAGTTCCTCGGTCGTGGTCGATGGCGATCAACTGCTGGTCGAGTCAGGGGGGATCGCAAGCTATGCCCGTGCCGATGGCCAGTTGCGGTGGCATGCCGGGCCTTTCAAAGTAGGGTATGGATCGCCTGCGGTTTTTACACATGGCGGAAAACGATTCGCGACCAGTCTCAACAACCAGAACGTCCAGATCGTCGAGCTTCCAGACGGCCAGGAAGTGACGACCAGCGAGTGGCTCACCAGCTACGACACGAACTCCACGACACCCGTTGTTCATGGTGACGAGGTCTTTATCTCGACCGGTTACAAGCGCGGATGCGAGCTGCTGCAGTTCGACGGTCAGAAGCTGGAGCAGCTGTACGAACAGCAGACGATGGCCAACCATATGAACAATAGCGTGTTGTGGGAGGGGCATCTGTATGGCGTGCATGGAAACTCGCACAACCCCAGCCAATGTTCGCTGCGGTGCATTGAATGGAAAACTGGCCAACTGAAGTGGGCGGAGCGTGGTTGTGGGGCGGGGTCTCTGATCCTGAGTGACGGCAAGCTGATCCTGCTTAGTGATCAGGGGGTACTCTCGCTCGTCAAGGCGACGCCGGAAAAGTTCGAGGAGATCTCCCGCCAGGAAGTGCTCACGGGCGAGTGCTGGACATCGCCGGTCCTGGCCAATGGACGGATTTACTGTCGATCCTCGGAAGGGGATCTCGTCGTGCTGGACGTGAAGTAATCGAGTGCGTCAGGTTGTCCAAGTCGGTTGATGAAGAAGAGACCGTGAACGGGAATGTCGGCGAGAAACCGGTTTGCTTGGGAGCTGTTCCGCCGCCGGACCTGCCCATGTTCGAGTTCGTCGTGGAGCACACGCTGCACGGGACACGGGTCGATACCTTCCTGGCGAGACATTTTCGTAACTATTCGTCTTGGAGGTTGATGCGAGTGGTTCGGGCCGGGATGGTGTGGGTCGACCATATCCCGGCCGATGAGACGGCCCGGGTCTTTGCCGGACAGACCGTCAGTGTGCAGTTGATCGAGCCCCCCGATCGCGTGTTGGAGTCAGATCCCTCTGAGGTTCCGATCATTTATTCCGACCCGTGGATGCTCGTCGTCGACAAGCCCGCCGGGTTGATTGCGCACCCGACCGGTGAGTTCCAAGTCAACAGCCTGGCGAATGTGTTGCAGACGTACGTTGATCGTCTGACTCCGGCGCGAGGACTCCTGCGACCGGGGATCGTGCATCGCCTCGATCGACAGACCAGCGGGCTGATGGTGGTGGCACTGACTCACCAGTCGCACCGGAACATCTCGATGGGGTTCGAGGCGGGGCGGGTCTCCAAGAGCTACCTCGCCCTGACCGAAGGGGTCTTTGCCTCCACCTCGGGGAGTATCAAGCACCCGATC
>QWOR01000107.1 GCA_003669575.1 Planctomycetota bacterium
CGAGTTCCTCGTCATCCCCGGTAGCCCCCGTAACCCGGACGAAGGCAACCCGAGTACCGTCTTCCGCTACGACCTGGTCTATGAACTGACCTCAGCCATTGTCGAAGACCGTCCCGCAATTCCCGGCTTCGATCACGGAGCCATCGCCCAGGGCGTCGCCGATGCCGTGCTGGAATCGGCGGATACGAAGACCTGGGTCGATGTGAATCACCATCTCGGGTGAGTCCCTTCTGCGTTGGAGTTCGGTCGTGACGCCGAACTCCAACGATTCGAGTCCAGAGTGCAAGGGACCGTCCTCATGAATCGTCGTCGTATCGGCCTCACCGATCTCTGGGTCTCACCCGTTGCCATGGGCTGCTGGCCCATCGCCGGCATCACCAGCATCGATGTCACCGAAGCCCACAGCCTCGCCACGATTCAGGCGGCCCTTGACTCCGGGATCAACTTCTTCGACACCGCGTACTGTTACGGCCACCACGGCGAGAGCGAGCAGATGGTCGGTCGCGTACTCCGTCCGCATCGCAATGAGGTCGTCATCGCCACCAAGTGCGGCATCGGCTGGGGCCCCGACCTGAAACAGCTCAAGGACGCACGCCCCGCAACGATTCGCCGTCAGTGCGACGAGAGCCTGCAGCGGCTGGGGATCGATGTCATCGATCTCTACTACCTGCACGCCCCCGATCCGGCCACGCCTATTGCCGACTCTGCGGGTGCTCTGCGCGAACTTCTCGACGCGGGCAAGGTCCGGGCCGTCGGTGTCTCGAACTTCACGAAGATCGAGCAGTACGAGGCCTTCCACGCTGTCTGCCCCATCTCCGCCGACCAGCCGCACTACAACATGCTGCAGCGCGAGATCGAAACCGAACAGCTTCCCTGGTGCGAGAAGCACAACGTCTCTGTCATGGTCTACTGGCCGCTGATGAAAGGGTTCCTCGCGGGCAAGCTTCCCCGCGATCACGTCTGGGACCCCAAAGACGGTCGCCAGAAGTACCCGGTCTTCCAAGGTGATCAGTGGACGAAGACCCACGACTTCCTCGACAAGCTGCGACCCATCGCCGCCCGCCACCATCGCTCGCTGGCCGAACTCGTCACCGCCTGGACCATCCAGCGTCCCGGCATCACGGTCGCCCTCTGCGGAGCGAAACGCCCGGACCAGATCCAGGAGTCCGCCGCCGCAATGAGCCTGACGCTCACACCTCAGGACCTCGCTGACATCGATCAGGCCATCCGCGAACGCGGCGAGGTCCAATCACGAGCTGCTGTGACCTGAGCGACACTGGCAAAAGACCACCGCCTGGGAGGGCGAAGCTCCTGCTGAGCCGCAAATGCAAAACATCGTCCACTTTCGTTCGCGGCTCAGCAGGAGCTCGCCCTCCCTGAAAAGGATCAGCTCGCAAATGTACTCTGCTGTGCAATCAACTCTCTCACTGAGTTCTTCTTTACCCCCACGGCCAAGTACACTTCGCATAGCAGCGACTTTCCGCATGCTCGACCTGCTTTGAGCGGTGGGAGTCACTGCGGAACTGACAGTCACCTCATGGAGTCCGCACCGTGACCACTAACTCTTCCTCTCCGTGCCTCCGTGCCTCCGTGGTAAAATCATTCGCATTGATTCTCATTGCGAGCTTGATGTTGCTGCTCACCACCTGCCTGCAGGCCCAGGACACCGCGAAGCTCGACTCCACCTATCAGACCGACATCCAGCCGCTGCTGAAGAAGCACTGTTACGACTGCCACTCCGGTGACACTCTCGAAGCCGAGATCGATCTCGGCGCGGCAACGAACCTCGAACACGTCCGCAAACACTCGAAGGTCTGGATCAAGGTCAGCGAGATGCTCCACAGCGAGCAGATGCCGCCCAAGGACTCCGAACCGCTCGCCCCAGCTGACCGGGCAAAACTGCTGGAGTGGGTCCAAACCGTCCTGAAGATCGAGGCTGCGGCTCACGCGGGCGACCCCGGCCCGGTGGTGCTGCGCCGACTGAGCAACGCCGAATACACCTACACGCTGCGGGACCTGACCGGAATCGACAGCCTCGAACCGGCGAAGGAATTCCCGGTCGACAGCGCATCCGGAGAGGGGTTCACGAACGTCGGCAATTCGCTCGTGATGTCCCCTTCGATGTTGACCAAGTATCTCGACTCGGCCAAGGATGTCGCCTCGCATGCCGTCCTGCTGCCAGACGGAATCCGCTTCTCGCCGAACCAGACACGGCGAGACTGGACCAACGAACGACTCACGCGGATTCGCGAGATCTATCGCAACTACAGCGGCTCAGGAAGCGGAACCTCCGTCAGTGTGCAGGAGATCCAGGTCAACACCAATCAGGAAGGCCGCCTCCCCGTCGAACGCTACCTGCTGGCCACCCTCGAAGAGCGTGATGCGTTGACCGCCAAGACCAAGACCATCGAGTCCGTCGCCGCCGCACGCAGCCTCAGCCCGAAGTACCTTGGTCTCCTTTGGGAGATGCTGACCACTCCCGATACAGAGCAGAAATCACTTCTGCTGGCTCCCATCCGCGAACGCTGGAAGACCGCCACACCGGATCAGATCCCCCAGCTGATGGAACTCATCAGCCCGTGGCAGAACGCCCTCTGGAAGTTCAACTCTGTCGGCCAGATCGGCCTGCATCCCGACATCAGGGCCTGGCAAGTGCCCGCCAGCCCTCTCGTGACGCGACAGGATTTCCGGGTCAAACTCCCCGCCGCTGATGCGAACGGCGAGGTGGTGGTGACACTGGTGTCCGATGACGCTGGTGATGGCACAGCCCACGATCAGGTTCTGTGGGAACGCCCTCGAATCGTGGCCCCCGGACGGCCCGACCTGCTGATCAAGGACGTGGCTCGTGTCTCGGCAGAACTGGCCACCAATCGGACACGCCACTTTGCCCAGGCGGCCCGCTGCCTTGCCGCAGCTGCCGAAGCGGGACAATCAACAACCGCAGTGGATATCAAACCACTGGCTGCAAAATACGAAGTCGACGAAGACTCCCTCGCCGCCTGGCTCGACTACCTCGGGATTGGAACGGAAGGCGATGTCTCGCTCGGATACCTGCTCAATCGCAAGCAGGAGAAGTTTGACGCCTACGATTTCGTGAAAGGCTGGGTTGGAGACGATGCCCTCAGCGTCGTCGCGAACTCTTCCGACCAGTATGTCCGGATCCCCGGCAACATGAAACCGCACGGCATCGCCGTCCACCCGACGCCGACATTGTCGATCGCAGTCGGTTGGCGCAGCCCCATCGCAACAACTCTCAAGATCAACGGAGCAGTCCAGCACGCCCACCCCGAATGTGGCAACGGCATTGTCTGGACCCTGGAACTGCGACGAGGCAACACGCGGCAACGTCTCGACGGCGGCATCACGCATGGGGCTGCGGTGAAACCAGTCGGTCCGCTCGAATCGATCGCCGTTCGTGCTGGAGATGTCGTCGCACTCGTCATCAGCCCCCGAGATGGCAACCACTCCTGCGATCTGACTGCCATCGACCTGACGCTGAATGATGCCACCCATACCTGGGACATGGCTAAGGACTTGTCACCCGACCTTCTGGCGGCGAACCCGCATGCCGATGGCCAGGGGAACCCCGATGTCTGGAACATCTATTCCGAACCCGTTTCGGGAGGTGCCGGACACGCCATCCCCGGTGGCTCACTGATCGCCAAGTGGCAATCCACCAGCAACGCTGAAGAGAAAAAGACTCTCGCGACCGAGGTCCAGAACCTGCTCCTCAGCGATCCCGCCGACTTGGCCAAGGACTCGCCTGACGCCGCACTGTCCGAACAGCTGCGTTCGGTGTCCGGGCCGTTCATGGCTGCGGTCTTCAAGGCCGTGGCTGCCAAGCCTGCCGACTCCAAAGCCGAGGCCAGCTCTCCCTTTGGTCTCCCTGCGGACAGCTTCGGCAAGCACCCCGACGGGCGAGCCACCGAACCCGCTAGCCTCTGCGTGCAGGCTCCGAACACAACTGTCATCCGCCTGCCCGCTGATCTCGTCGCCGGGGCGGAGTTTGTGACCTCGGGCGTTCTGCACCCCGAGACCGCCCGCGACGGAGCCGTCAGACTTCAAGTCCTCACCGGTCCAGCGACCGATGCCAAGCCCTCCGTCGCCACGCCGATTCTGGTCAACGAGAACAGTGAGGCATCGAAGCGTATCGAGGCGAGCCTCGACGAGTTCCGCAGCCTCTTCCCCACGTCATTGTGCTATGTGCAGATCGTGCCCGTCGACGAGGCTGTCACACTCACCCTCTACTACCGAGAGGACGACCAGCTGCGCCGACTGATGCTCTCTCCCGAGGAGACCGCGGAACTCGACAGGCTCTGGGACGAATTACTGTATGTCTCGCAGGAGCCTCTCGAACTCGTCATCGCCATCACCCAGCTGTATCAGTTCGCGACCCAGGACCGGCCCGACATGCTGCCACTGATTAGTGCCCAGCAGAAGCCGGTTCAGGATCGGGCCGATGCCTTCCGCCAGCGACAGATTCAGGACGAGCCGAAACAACTCGACGCCGTCATCCGCCTCGCACAGCATGCGTATCGTCGACCACTGACCGAGCCTGAGGCCACCCAGCTACGTGGTTTGTACACCAAGTTGCGTACCGAGGAGATCGGACACGACGAAGCGATTCGTCTGACCATCGCCCGCGTTCTTGTGTCACCGGCCTTCCTGTATCACCTGGAAAAGCCCTCCCCGGGCATCAAAGCGGCTCCGATCTCGGATCTCGAACTCGCCAGCCGATTGAGCTACTTCCTCTGGTCCTCAATGCCCGATCAGGAGCTGCTCGTGCTGGCGAGTGCAGATAAGCTGCACGAGCCGGAGGTCCTCCAGGCTCAAACACGACGGATGCTCAAGAGTCCGAAAGTCCGCCGTCTCGCCACCGAGTTCGGCTGTCACTGGCTGCACATCCACGACTTCGAGAATCTGAACGAGAAGAGCGAGCGGCACTTCCCGACGTTCGCTGCTTTGCGCGGGGCGATGTACGAAGAGGCCATCCTCGTCCTGACCGACCTGTTCCAGAATGACCGCTCTCTGGTCTCGCTGGTTGACGGGGACTCGACGTTCCTCAACGAAGAGCTGGCCAAACACTATGGCATCCCCAACATCACGGGGCCGCAGTGGCGACGTGTCGAAGGAGTCCGCCAGTACTCACGCGGCAGCATCCTGTCGCTGGGCTCGACGATGTCGAAGCAGTCGGGAGCCTCTCGCACGAGTGCGATCCTGCGAGGCAACTGGCTGAGCGAAGTCATGCTTGGCGAAAAGATTCCCAAGCCACCCAAGAACGTCCCGGCGCTGTCCGAGACCGTCACCGAGGGATTGACCGAGCGGCAGATGATCGAACGGCACACGACCGACCCGGCCTGCATCAAGTGCCACTTGCGGGTCGACCCTTATGGCTACGCCCTGGAAGGGTTCGATGCCATCGGTCGCTTCCGCACCCAGGACGCAGCCGGGCTCCCGATCGTGACCAAGACGGTGTTGTTCGACGGCACGCCGGTCGCGGGGTTCGATGATCTCAAGAGCTACATCGGCCAGACACGTCGAGCCTCGTTCGTGCGACAGTTCACGAAGAAGCTGCTCGGTTACTCGCTGGGCCGGTCTGTTCAGCTGTCCGATGAGCCACTGCTGACGGACATCCTGACCAAGCTCGACATGCACGACTACCGGGTCGATCTGGCGGTCGAGTCGATCGTCCTCAGCCCGCAATTCCGGCAGATCCGAGGCAAGGACGCCCCTCGCGAGGAGTAATGTCGGACTGCTCTGCTTCTCACCAACCCGAAGCGTCAGCGAGGGCGAGCGTCGTTGGGCTTCTCGATAGTTCTAAGAACAATCGAGAAGCCTCTGCACCTCAAGTAAGCGCCCTTGCTCGCTAGCCGTCGGCTCAGCTCTCCGGACGGCGACAAGTCCCGGCGGATGGCACCATTCTGCTCATCCGCCTCGCTGCAATGGCCTCACCCACTTGCGCCACACAAGGGCCTGGACTCCCACCAGGACCACCAGCACTCCCGCTGCAAACAGATACGGAACCCGGA
>QWOR01000032.1 GCA_003669575.1 Planctomycetota bacterium
ACCAGTTCCGGCACCTTCGAGCAGAACGTCTCCTGGGCATCGGGATGGCCGCCGTAGCTGTGGAATTGGATGTGGGTCAGGTGGCCACGATGCCCTTCGAGGGATTTCATCGTGTCGAGCGTCGTCGTCCAGTTCCCGGGCATTCCCAAATTGTTGCAGTGGATATGGACCGGATGTGGCAGATGCAGTTCGTTGGCGGCTTTCGCCACCTCGCGAATGATCTGGCGGGCGGTCACGTTGAACCGCTGCACGATATCGTCGAGCCCCGACACGTTGTGTCCGCCCGACTTCCAGACCTCGACCCCGCCGGGGTTCACCAGCTTGCAAGCAAAGCCCTTCGACGCATTCAGCAACCACGCGATATACGCCTTGAGTCGCTGCGGCTCATTGGCCGCGACCTGCTTCATGATGTAGTGGTTATTCCCCATCAGGACGTAAAAGCCCTTGTCGATGATCGGGGTATCCTCGAACTCTTCATGCACGTGCCGGGCCGAGATCGGCGGCACAGCTGCGTCGAACGCGGTGGTGTAGCCCAAGCCCGCGTACAGGTATCCAGTAGCGAAGGTACTCGGCACGCTGCCGATCGTTCCGGACCGCTGGAGAAGCGTGCGGTGGATTTTGGGGGCGTTGCGTTTTTCTTCCGGCCGCATTTTACGAGCGGCGTTGACCTTGGGCCCGGCGATGTGGCAGTGCATATCGACACCGCCCGGCATGATGACCATCCCCGTGGCATCAATACTCAGGTCTCCCCGTTCAGCGGGGTCCAGCGGGGCTGCGACGATCTTTCCGTCCTGCACCCACAGGTCGCGGATCTCTCCATCCACCCCATTGGCCGGGTCATACACCCGACCGCCACTGATCTTGAGAAGCCCCATGCTCGTCGTTGTCCGGGAATCGCAATCGCCGGGATGCCATCCCAGCCGGGAGTTACCTCCAGTTAAATCTCATCATAGGGTGCAGCATGGAATCGAAGCCACCGCAAGTGGAGTATTGAGCAGCGGGACCGAGACTGTTCGGCGCCAATTTGCTCTACTCTTTCCAGAGATTCGCGAGTATCTCGCCACCCCAAACTGCTCTTGCCTTAAATCGGCCCTTCGTGCGACACTCCGCGCCTCCTCTGACTCTCTTTCTCCCCATCCCCCACACTCCCCCTCCCACTCCACCCCTGATGATCAGTCCTCGACTCATCACCGGCGTGCTATGCGCCTCGCTTCTGGCGGGCTGCGCGGGGACATCATCGGTACGGACGGCGAAAGTCACACCGATTCCCGCAGCCAATCCGCTGTACGTGGCGACGAATAACGAGGATTACCTCTGGGAGCGGATGGTCGAGACACTGGAAGATTTCCAGTTTCCGATCGCCAAGGAAGATCGCCAGCAACGCGAGATTTCCACCGAATACAAAGTCGGCGCCAGCATCTTCGAACCGTGGCACGCTGACGCCGTGGGCTTTGCGAATCGTCTCGAAGGGACTCTGCAATCGGTCCGCCGACGCGTAGTCGTCACCATGATGCCCGGCGAGCAGCAGGCAGGCTATGTCGTCAATGTCGTGGCCTACAAGGAATTCGAGGACCTGCCCGGTGTCGCTGCCAACTCTGCGGGGGGAGCGACATTCCTGGAAAGCGCCCCGATGGACCGCGATATGAATCAGCTCGTGGGCCAGTCCGCCCCGTCAGGCTGGATGTCCGCCGGTCGCGACTACGCGCTGGAGCAGTCCATCGTCGGCCAGCTGAACTACCTGCTCTCGCGGAAGTAATCTCGCTCGACACGTTGAGAAGCACAGGTGTGATGGTCACACACCATCACTGAGCTTCACCGGACCGAACCCGAACTCGTTCCAGGTCTTCGGAATCGGAGCGATGATCGGCAGTGGTTCATACCGGATCGGATGCTGAATGATCAGCCGGGCGGCATGGAGAGCGATCGGAGTTTCGCGTTGTACCGCGCGATTCGTGCCCGGAAAATTTACGGTGGAACCGTACTGGTCATCGCCCACGATTGGCCACCCGCGGCTACCAAACTGAATGCGGATCTGGTGCATTCTTCCGGTCCCCAGATCGATCTCCACGAGAGCCCGCCCCTTGAGCCGCTTCAGGACCTTGTAGTGGAGAACCGCCTGCTTGGCGTCCGTCCGGTCCGGGCTGCAGACGATGACCTTCGGCTCATTCGGAATCCGGTAGAGCCAGTCGGTCAACGTCCCCGCATCATCCGTCGGGGGACGTTCCAGGACTGCCAGGTATGTCTTCTTGACGATCCGCTCGGCAAACTGTTCTGCCAGCCGAGCGGCACACTTGGAGTTCCTTGAGAACACCACCACGCCTGAAACCGGTCGGTCGATGCGATGGGGCACGCCGAGATAGACATCACCGGGCTTGTTGTACTTGTCCTTCAGATATTCTTTCACAAGACCGACCAGACTCGGCGTCCCGATGGGCGCCCCCTGCGAGATCAGTCCTGGCGGCTTATTCACCGCAATGACCGGACCATCTTCGAGGATCACTTCGAGGTCTCGAAACGTCAAAGGATCACGAAACGACATCGGCAGTCACAGACACAGAGTTCGGGCGGTCACGAGTTCGCAGATTACGGCTCGGCGGGATCGCTTTCAATGGCGGGCTGGGCAGGGACATCGCCCCGGGCCACGTCAAGGACTAGCCTTTCCAACTAGGCACGATCACTCAGCCACCGATCTCCGAGGGGGTCTGCAGGTCATGGGCGAATGCTGAGAAGCGGATTCGTGCAGAGTCGCCGGGGACACAACGCAGAGGCGGGAACTCGAAAGACACAGCCCTCCACTTAAGTCAAATTCGTCGATCTCTGAACTCCCTCAGACATCACCGGGCACCGATCTCTCCACGAAACGGGGCGGTAAGCCCCTGCGAGTGTTGCTGTTTATTGCGAAAGAACCCTACACTCCTCCACCAGACGCTTGCTGAAACTCGGGTGGATCACTCGTGTTGCGTCAGGGCGCGGGATCACGACATCATCTGAACATTCTCCTCAGGGATCGCATGGGCGTTCTCCGCTTTCGTATCGAGCCGCCCAGCCTGATTCCATCTGGCCAAGCTCCCAGTGCGTATATCACGGGTGCAGATGGGCGCGTCCATACCACTCGATGCGAGATCCAGGATGGAGTCCTCAGCCTGCATCGTTTGAGTTCCGAAAGCTCAACCGCTCACGTCACGGTCTCGATCCCCGAGCGGGGACAGCTGGTCCTCTCCACGACATCACTCCCGGAGAGAGACGCCCCTTACCACCTCGGCGTGGAATTGCTGAGGGGTTGCCTCGGTGAAGTCCGCGAGCAGGCGTGCGGCTGGGAACTCGCCCGGATGAACATTCCCGAACGGTTCCGCTCAATCCAGCGACAGGCGTTTCACTGCCTCGCAACGGCCTGTGGAACCCAGACCGAACCGGATCACAGCAATCCGCAGGTGCTTTCAGGATTGAAGCTGGCGCTGAATGCCGCCGATGTCCTGATCGAGAGTTACGTGATGCAGCGGACAGCTGGATCCCGTACACATCAGACATCTGCTCCGACGCTCGTGGGCTGCACGCTCGACGCGACCGCCCTCCAGGCTCGCAGCGAGTTCACGGGATCGTTCAACGCCGCCCGCATCCCGATCGAGTGGCGCTGGATCGAGCCTGTAGAAGGGGAATACCAGTGGGAACTGCTCGACCATCTGATCGAGCGCTGCATTGACCCTCGAATGGCGATTATCGGCGGTCCGCTGCTCGATTTCACTTCGGGTGGTCTGCCGAAGTGGCTCGTGCCGTGGGCGGGTGACATCGTCAACCTTCCCAGCTTCGTCTGCGATTTTGTCGAAACGGCGATCAATCGCTACACCGGACGGATTCGCATGTGGGAGGTCGCCGCCTACGGAAATCTCGGCGGGGCGTTGTCACTGTCCGAGGAGCACCGGCTCACCGTCATGGCCCGTGCGATGGAGACCGCTTACCGCACCGATAGTGATGCCCAGTTCTTTGTCCGGGTCGGCCAGCCGTGGGGCGAGTATCTGGCCCAGGGGAACCACCGCCTGTCACCGTTCCAACTGGTTGACGCCCTGTTGCGGTCGCACCTGGGGCTGACGGGAGTGACTCTTGAGATCGCGATGGGCTATGGCCCCCCCGGCTCGTTGACCCGCACTCGCATGGCCGTGTCGCGTCTGATTGATCAGTGGAGCCAGCTGGGGATCCAGCTGCATGTCGTGCTCGCGTGCCCATCGGCCATTGGCCCTGATCCGGCTGCGTATGGCGGATGCCAAGTCCTGAACGGCACGTGGAGATTAAACTGGAGCGAAGAGGCCCAGGCCGCGTGGCTGGAGGAGTTCCTCCCCATGATTGCAGCCAAGCCGGCTGTCACCGGAGTGTTTCTGAATTCCTTCGGTGACTCGCTGGCACACCGGTATCCCCACTCGGGAATGTTGCGTCCCGATGGCACCGCCAAGCCCTCGCTGCAGTTCATCGAACAACACCGCAACTCCAATCTGTGACACAGGCAAATGACGCCCCGCCTGGCACATCCCGGGAGTTCACAAAAATCTCCCCGCGGTTTGATCTGCGAATGGGTTCTTCACGTTATGCTACGCAAGAGAGACCTGTTGATCGGATGAATGACGGGCCAAATCTGCGAGAATTGGCCCGTCACTGATGACAAAGACCCGCTGTGCCGGCTCACCGGTTGCGGCTGACAGCGTTCTGGCAGAGAGTTCCAACCCTAAGAGGTCGATATGTCCAATGCCCCGTCCCCCGACAAGCCTACTCGTGGCGTGATCCTGGTGTCCTACCCCAAGGTCGTCTTCCTGTATCCTTCGGTGATCATTGCGATAATCGCCGGGCTCTACATGCAAGTGGCCGGAAATAAGGCTATGGACGGGACCAGACATAGCCCAGCTGCAGTCACAGCTCCTGCTGACGGAGCTGCCGCCCAACCCGCCGTGAACGACACCAAATCGTTCGCGGTCGGCCCCACAATGGCCGCAGGGGCGTTTCTGCTGACGCTGGCTCTGAATCTCGTGATCACATCGTTCGACTTTCCCCGAACCACCAGCGTGACGCTGGCTGCACTGGCTGCGGCTTTGTTCCTGGGGACCATGTTACTCATCACTTACAAGCCCGATCTGGTTCCGTTTGCAACCAATCTGGTCAAGAAGCTGCATCCACAGGCGAACGCCACGTTCTACTACTGTTACGTCATTGCGATGGGGCTGATCTATATCGGGGTCTTCGTGAATTCGAAGTTCGATTATTGGGAAGTGCGGCAGAACGAAATGCTGCACCACCACGGCTTCCTGAGTGACCTCGAACGTTTCCCGACCAGCTCACTCAAGATCGACAAAGAGATCAAGGACATCTTCGAGTACATGCTGCTCAAGTCGGGACGCATGATCTTGAATCCTGGCCCTCAGCAGCGGCCGATCATCCTCGAGAACGTCTTCTTCATCGATCAGAAGGAGTCTCAGATCACCAAGCTCCTGAGCTCGATGCAGGTGCAGATCGCCCCACCCTCCGAGCAGGTGTGAGAATAGCTTTCAGCCGTCAGCAATCAGCCTGCTGACGCTGAAAGCCAGACTGTCTCTTCTTGCCCCCCTAGGCCCTAGGCTTTGGTCCCTCAGCCCTCCTTCTACCATGCTTTCCCCCACTGAACTCGGTTACCACATGCCCGCGGAGTGGGAGCCGCACGAGGCCATCTGGCTGTCGTGGCCTCAGCGCCGTGACACCTGGCCAGGTACGTTTGAGGACGTACCTCCAGTATTCGTACAGATCGCCAGGCTCATCGCCGAGTCAGAACTGGTGCGGATCAACGTCGACAACCCCGTGATGGCCAAGGGGGTCAAGTACCAGCTGGAGGCTGCCGGCACGAATATGGAGGCGGTGCGGTTCCACTACAACCCGACGAACGATGCCTGGGTTCGCGACCATGGGCCGATCTATGTCGTCCGCGATCGGGATGGCATTCGTGAGCGGGCAATCCTCGACTGGGACTACAACGCGTGGGGCGTGAAGTACGAAGA
>QWOR01000266.1 GCA_003669575.1 Planctomycetota bacterium
GCCTCCACGCTTTGTCTTGCCACGACGATCTCTTCGTTAGTCGGCAGGGTCCAGATCTGCGTTTTGCTGTCGCTCGTTGAGAGCTTGGCTTCCCCCTTGGCGGTCTGGTTCAGGGATTCATCGAGATGAATCCCTGCGAAGTCGAGGTTCTTGATCGCGTTCGTACGGACCCATTGGCTGTTCTCGCCGATCCCTCCCGTGAACACGATCGCGTCCGCACCGTTCAGCACAGTCAGGTAGGCCCCGATGTACTGGCGAATGCTGGCGGCGAACACATTCATGGCCAGAGCAGCTCGTTCGTGGCCCTTGGCAGCAGCTTCTTCCAGGTCGCGACAATCGGCCGACAGACCACTGATCCCCAGCAGACCACTCTTGGACGAGAGGTCTTCCAGAACCTGCGGAAACGTCTTGCCAGTTGCACGCATGATGACCGGAATGGCGAACGGGTCGAAGTCGCCCACGCGGTTGTTGTGAGGCAACCCCGTCTGCGGCGTCATTCCCATCGAAGCCGACTGTGACACGCCCCCTTGCATGGCACAGATCGAATTGCTGCCTCCGAGGTGACACGAGATCACCTTGAGGTCATCGCGACCGAGAATCTGACCCATCCGAGTGCCGATGTAGCGGTGGCTCGCTCCGTGGTATCCCCAGCGGAGAATCCCGAGGTCTTCCGTCCACTCATGCGGCACTGCGTACGTCCGGTATTCCTTCGGCACCGTCTCGTGGAACCCCGTCTCCAGGGCTGCCACCAGAGGCATCTTGGGAAAAGCCGCTCGCAGCTGTCGCATCGCCCGGGCGTAAGGCGGGTTGTGCGCCGGAGCGACATCGGCCAGAGCCTCCATCGTGTCCAGCAGTTCGTCATTGACGACCCGCACACCGCTGAGCTTCCCGGCGAAGACTGCCTTGAAACCGATCGCCGACACTTCTTCGACCGACTTGATACAGCCGGTTTCGGGATGAGTCAGCTGCTCCAGGCAGATCCGCACCGCTTCGGCATGATCCTTAATCCGGCGAGAGACCTGCTCCCGCTTTCCGCCGATCTCGACAAAGCACGTTCCCTCAGCATCCTGTCCGATCCGCTCAATCCCGCCGCGAGCCAGCTGGCTCTCGTCAGTCATGTCGTACAGACGGTACTTGAAGGAAGTGGAACCGAGATTAGCGACAAGGACCTTCATAAGGGTCAGCCATCAGCTTTCAGCCGTCAGTGTCTGAGTCCTGACGAACTTTTTGGATCAGGGAGAACAACATCCGCTTGACCTCAGTCACGCGGTCTTCCAATTGGCGGGCCAGTTGAGGTTCGAGGTAACACAGGTCAGCCGCGAGCAGAATGTGGTATTCCGTTTCGCTGGCAGGTCCCATTGCGATCTGCAGAAATCTGGAGAAGTCGGGACCAGTTAACAGGCCACAGCCATCTGCCACATTCTGAGCCACACTCGCCGCACTGCGTCGAAGCTGGCTGGTCAGACCATACAGACCGTGTTTGGGAACGACGATGTTGCCTAATAGAGGTCGAGAGTGATGGAATGACTTTTCAGTCAGACCTTCAGCTCGCGAAAACTCCGCATGGCAACCTTCAGGGTCCCAGCACCTCTTCACTGAAAGCTGATCGCTGACAGCTTTCACCTCAAATAAAGTTCTGCATCAGGCCCGACTCGGGACGCGGAATGACGTGGGAGGAGATCAGTTCGCCCACGCGAGAGGCAGCTGCAGCACCGGCATCGACAGCGGCGCGGACCGAACCGACGTCACCCTTGATGACAGTGGTGATGAATGCACCACCGATGTTGATCTGCTTGACCAGCGTGACGTTGGCAGCCTTGAGCATGGCGTCTGCGGCTTCGATCTGCGCGATCAAGCCTTTGGTTTCAATGAGACCGATAGCTTCGTTCATGTGAGACAACCTTGGAAGATGGCTGAGGGCCTATGGTCTAGGGCCTTCCGCCGAAGTGATGTTTGAGATGGTGTGCGAGTGAAGTCGTTCTGGCCCTGAGCTCCAGGCCCTGGACCATCCGCTTCTTCCTTAAGCAGGCGACTTGCTGCCAGACACCTTCGACTTAGGAATCACGCTGGCCAATTCGTCGTGTGGACGAGGAATGACCTGCACGCTGACAACATCGCCGACCTTACCAGCGGCGCTGGCGCCGGCGTCGACAGCTGCCTTCACGGCGGCCACATCGCCGACGAAGAAACCGGTCACAAGACCGCTACCGATCTTGTCCCAGGCGATCATTTGAACGTTTGCGGCCTTGAGGGCTGCATCTGCGGCTTCGATGAGGGCGATGAGACCTTTGGTCTCGATCATGCCCAGAGCTTCCATTTTGGCCATTGGCGACACTCCAGAAACAGGGGGGGGAAGGATGGTTGATTGTTCAGGGTTGATGGTTGATCGACAGAAAACTTGATTCGTGCCGGTGAACCAACGGACTCAGTGTTCGGGGGGTGACTATTTAAAACGAGCGAGTCAATCAGAACGAGACGATGCCAGTCCCGATCAACTCACGTGTTCCTAGTGGGCATGACAGGCACAAGGCACAGCCTTAAGCAGTTCCACTTTGGTCGCGTTCTCCAGGTTCACCGCGTTGCCTTCATCGGTGTCGAGGTGGACTTCCAGCTTGATCTTGGCATCGCCGCCGCGAACAACCAGATTCTCCAGTACCGTGGTACAGCTCGGCGACTCGATGCGGAGGTGCATTGCATCCCCACTCTTGACACCGAAGTAGGCCATCTCTGTGGGGTTCATGTGAACGTGGCGCATCGCACGAATCACGCCCTGACTGAGCTCAATGCTCCCTTCGGGTCCGACCAGTAACGCAGCTCCAGACCCCTTTACATCACCACTGATGCGAACAGGGATATCGAGCCCAAGAGAAATTGAATCAGTAAATGCCAGCTCGACTTGAGTGTCGCCGCGGCATGGTCCCAGCACTCGCACGTCGGGCAACATGCGGCGTCTTGGGCCCACAATCGCGACGGTCTCTTCCGCAGCGAAATAGCCCTCTTGATAGAGCCATTTCTTGACCTTGAGCTGGTGTCCCTTCCCGAACAGCACTTCGACGTGCTCCTGGGTCAGGTGACAATGCCGAGCCGAGATGTTCACCACGAGCGGGTTCGGCTTCGTCGCCGGAACAGCCGGGGCAGCTGCGCCTCCCGACATCTGTCGGGAGAGAACATCGCGAACGATGCGTTCGACATCCGAGCGTGAAATGGACATGGGGAAGAAGTTCTCAGTTGTCAGTGTTCAGTTGTCAGTGGGGGAGAATCAGCGTGTGTCAGGTCAATCACTATTCCGATCTGATCGGAACTGAAAACTGATTACTGACGACTCACCACTTCTTATTCCGCAACCACCAGTTCGATTCCGTTCTTCTCGACGATCCTTCGCCATTCGTCACTGAGGCCGTTGTCGACCACCAGCTTGTCAACTCGGTCCAGCGGGCATAGATGAACCAGCTCCGAGTGACCGAACTTGCTGCTGTCTGTCACCAGAATCACTTCGTCTGCGGCATCCAGCATCTGCTTCTGGGTATCCACCAGCAGGGAGTTCTGGTTGAACAGCCCAGCTTCGGTGATGCCCCCGACGCTGAAGATCAATCGTCGCACCTTCAGGTTTTGCAGAGCCCCCACCGTCAGAGGCCCCAGCACCACCCCGGTTCGCGGGTACAGGTACCCACCCAGAACCACCAGATCGATCCCCGACACCGACATCAGCTGATTGATGATCGGAATTGAGTTCGTAACGACCTGAACCCCTTTGCCAGCCAGATGTTTGGCCACATGCAGGGTTGTTGTTCCACCGTCGATCAGGATCGTTTCGCCGGGCTGGATCAGCTCGGCCACTTTCCTTCCGATCCGCTGCTTTTCACCGGGAGACTGGTTTTCACGTTCGTCGAAGGCGGGCAAACCCTCTCCGACTCCCGCAGCCCCTCCCCGAGTCCGTCGAATCTGCCCAGTTCGATCAAGATATTCCAAATCCCGTCGAACTGTGCTTTCACTGACTCCCACTGACTCGGCAATCTCGTGAAGTGTGACAAATCCCTTGGTTTCGATGAATTCCCGAATGCTGCCACGGCGTTGGTCGAGCAACATGGGAAACTTCTCCATCCACCAGATTTCACCAGATTCACTCCAATTCTGTCACCGCGGTGACAGAATTCAAGCGATCAGTCACATTCTTCCAGAAATTTCCAGAATCGATTGAGACAATGACGCACGCCGGTCTCCCGACAACCGGACTCCGGTTTCTCTCTGCATCGACAGTCCGGCAGCAGAGGTTTGGTCAGGACCGACCGGGCGGAACCGATTACTCGGCACGAAGAACGAGGCGCGATCTTCAGAGACCGGGAGGGTTGAGACGCGCAGGAGGTCTGGCGAACTTAAACAGGCAGTCTGCCGGAGGTGCCAGCTCCTTAAAGAGCGATTCCACGGACGAGTCCGGGCCGTAAAACGAAACACTTCAACCACTTACTGCTTGACTTCAGCGAATTACGCAGCGTATCACCCGGCGACGTTTTTGACTTTCTCCCCTTCCGTCGATAAGTTCCAAGGCTTGCACCCTGCTTCTGAAGTCCCGTCAAGGAAGATTCCGGTATGTCGTCTGTTCTCAAAACCGGCAACAGCTACACCGCTGATGACATCGAAGTCCTGGAAGGGCTGGAAGCTGTCCGGCAGCGGCCCGGCATGTATATCGGAGGGATCGATACCCGTGGCCTGCACCATCTGATCTGGGAAGTCGTCGACAACTCCGTCGACGAGTACCTGGCTGGGGAGTGCGACCAGATCAAGGTCACGCTCCACAAAGACGGAGCCTCGATCTCGGTCGAGGACAACGGCCGCGGCATCCCTGTCGACATCCATAAGAAGATCAAGAAGCCCGCCCTCGAGGTCATCCTCACCACCCTGCACTCCGGCGGCAAGTTCTCCGAAAAGAGCTACGCCCGCAGCGGCGGTCTGCACGGCGTCGGCTCATCGGTCGTCAACGCCCTGTCCGAGGAGCTCGTCGCCACCGTCCGCCGCGACGGCTTTGAGTGGCAGATGCGGTTCAAACGCGGCAAGTCCACGACCCAGCTCAAGCAGCTGCGCCCCTTCCGCGGCCACGGCACCGAAATCTTCTTCCGCCCCGATGCCGAGATCTTCCGCCGCGTGCAGTTCTCCAGCGAGACAATCAAGCAGCATCTCGAGGACATCTCTTACATCCACGGTGGTCTCAAGATCATCTATGTCGATGAGGTGAAGAAAGAGACCGTGGAGCTGCAGCATCCCGACGGGATCAAGGCCTACCTCGAAAAGATCATCCGCGACGACGCCAAAAAGCCGATCCACGAAGGCGCCTTCAACGCCGAGAAGGACGAGGAGAAGGTCCGCGTCGAACTCACCCTCCGCTGGACCGAATCGACCGATGACCAGGTCCGCAGCTACGTCAACGGCATCCGCACGCGCGGCGGCGGCACGCACGAATCGGGCCTCCGCTCGGGCGTCGCCAAGGCGATCAAGAACTACATGGATGTCCACGAGATCAAGGCCAAGGGGCTGAACATCACGCCGGACGACATGCGGGAAGGCGTCGTCGCCGTCCTGTCGGTCTTCCACAACGCTCCCGAGTTCCAGGGCCAGACCAAGGACAAACTCAATAACACCGAGGTCGCCTCTTTGGTCGAAGGGGTCGTCCGCTCCAGCCTCGAAAGCTGGCTCAACACGAACCCGACCATCGCCGACGCGGTCATCGGCCGGATCATGCTGGCTGCCCGCGCCCGCGAGGCCAGCCGCGCAGCTGTCAGCGAGGTCCGCCGTAAGACACCCGGCAGCCGTCGCAGCTCCCTCCCCGGCAAGCTCCTCGACTGCCGTTCCGACAAGCCCGAAGAGTGCGAACTCTTCATCGTGGAAGGTCAGTCGGCCGGCGGCACAGCTGCGGCCGGACGCAACTCGCGGACCCAGGCGGTGCTGCCGCTGAAGGGCAAGATCCTCAA
>QWOR01000112.1 GCA_003669575.1 Planctomycetota bacterium
AGATGCGGGAAGGCTGTGGCCAGACGAACCGAACAGGTCGTGTCTTTCGACATGACTTCCAGCAGTGAAAGGCTGGCCTGACCACGTCGTCGAGTCAGTGGAAGCTTGACTGTCAGGTCGCTGAATGTGACGGATGTCGATTGCGCTGCCAACGTGAGGTCGACATCGCCGGTGATCGTCCAGGACTGCTGGTCGTTGTTCGTCGGAGGGACCACGAAATCGAATGCGACATCGATCTCTCCGGTGCTGGTGCTCTGGATCTCGCGACGAGCCATGGGGGTGAACGGTGAGGCTGTGGCCAATTCGCAGCTGGCCGACCATTCGTCAACGGCAGCCACCAGGAAGAGTGGACGCAGTCGCGGTTCGCAGGTGAGGCGGATCTTGACATTCAACAGCCTCTCTCCGCCGGTGGTCGTCCGTTGTTCGCAGTGCAGCAGCTCGCTGCGAAAGGGGCCTGATACACTCGATGGATGAATCGTGGAGTTGGCAGTGGCGGGTTCTAACGATCCAGAGTGATACTGCAGCTGCGACTGCTTTTCGATGGTGCTGATCGCCTCCCAGAACGTGATCGGCATGGCAGAGAACATGAGGGGATCGGTCGCGGGTGGTCGTTCCGGCAGAGCGATCCGATTGCCCGTCACTTCCCCGATGCGCTGCACAGCATCGTGGAGGTTGTGAACTTCGGTGAGATGAACGGACCGCGGCTTGAGAGCTGATCGAAACTCATTCGTTTCGATCGCGCGGATGACTCGATCCAGACTTTCCCGGACAACAGGATCGGGATGGGATCCGGCCAGTGGCAGGTCATCGAGCACTGCTGGTCCGGCAGTCACTAAGGCTGACTCGGCTGCGGCGCGGACTGCTCTGGAATCGTTGTCGAGATCGGCGACATAACGGGCAATGGCTTCGGGCGACAGTCTTCTCGCTGGCTCATCGGCCCAGCTGAGTTCCGGACCAGAAAGCATGGCCAGACATGCCAGCAGGACAGTCCGAAGAACGGCTGCGATCGAAGGAGAATGACCAGTGGTGAATGTGGCCTTACTCATCGAGCCCCTCGGGAACACCCTTGGGGAAGACATCTTTAATCACACCTTCGATGTACTCCTTGCGGTTCGCGGGCTTGGGGTGGGTGCTGAGTATTTCCGGCTGGTTGCCACCACCCACGCGGTCGAGAATGTCCATGACCCCCAGCATGGCTCGCGGATCGTATCCGGCCTGCGTGGCGAGTCTGATTCCCCATTTGTCGGCTTCGAGTTCATCGCTCCGGCCATATTTCATGTTGATCAGATTGCCGACCATGGCTGCGATCTCAGCGGTGCTGCGTGTACCGCCCGCGACTCCAGCTGCTCCGGCGAGACCTTGGGTGAGCTCCATCTTTGCGATGCGCTGGGCACTGTGCCGACTGAGGACGTGACCGATCTCATGCCCGATGACTCCTGCGACTTGTCCCTCGGTCTGTAACTGGGAAAAGAGAGCATAGGTGATAAAGACCTGGCCACCGGGGAGGGCGAAGGCATTGACCGTACGATCGTCCGCCAGTAAATGGAAATCGAACTTATAGGGATCGGCTTTCCCCTCCCGGGTGAGGTCGGTTTCAAGCGCCTTGAGAAGCCGTGCCCCGATCCGCTGGACTTCGGCACGTGCCCGAGGATCGGAATGCAGGCCGCCATGTTGTGCCACCATCTCACTGCGAGATTCAAGCCCGAGGGCGATCTCCTGGTCGACGGTCAGGCTCACACGTTGTCGCTCTCCGGTGATCGGATTGCGGTCTCCCTTCATCAGGTAAGACACGAAGGTGAACATTGCGAGGGCGAGTGCAATAAACAGGCGGATCTTGAAGGCACGCCACCGCGGTGAGCTGGTGCCTTGATCGTAATACTGGACCATCGAATTCCCCGGCCATGACAGTTTGTGAGCCGCTTATCATCCGGCAGTGGATGCGTATTGGCAAGGCTTTGTCCGTCGGGGTTAGCCCAATGGGTTAATTCAGATTAACCTCGACACCGATCTGCGGATTTGCATTCTGGTCGGAGGGGTTCTGAAGTTCCTCCAGGATCTCATCGACCCGGAAAGCGATCTCGGGGTCCTTGTTGGACTTCTCCACACTCAATTGGGGAACAGCTGTCGGGCCGAGCTTCATCAGCTCGGCTTTCGCCTCCATCCGCTTGCTGTAGGCGGGATCACCCAGTTGGGCGATCAATTTGGCAATGCGGGTTTTGATTTCCGGATCGGCACCATCGTAGATCATCAGCCAGACCCGATTGATCCTCTCAGGCTGGGGAGAGACCTCGAGCGGGGCCAGCTTATCGACAGCCCCCGGATCGAGACGGTAAACAACGCGTGCTGAGTCCTTGTCGAAAGCCCGTTCCTTCAGGATGGACTGGACGTGTGCAATCTCGGCATCACCGAGACCTTGGGCGGTGAGCAGGGGCTTCCATTCCGCAACCAGCTCATCAATCGTCTTTTCTTCTCCGGACCAGGGGATGTCGTGTTGTGGTGTGTTGGGTGGGGAGGGGGCCGGTTGTCCATTGGCGGGAGCTTTCGTGCCGGGCTGGGCTGGCTGACCGGCAATCGCGACGGCCAGTCCTTCAAAGGCTTGAGCGACGACACCCTGTTGCGGAGGTTTGGCCGCAGCCGCTGGATCGGCTTTCGGCGGAGGGGATTGTTCTTTACCGATCCCCGGAACCTCTTTGGCGTAGGCAGCGCGATACTTGCCGTTGCCCGTCGGGCGGTAAATGGTGAAGTCATGGATCACCGTTCCACCCAGATTGCGGGCTTTGTAACCGGTGTCGGTCGATTCGAGTTCGAGCGAAGTTGGCGACTTCAAGGTCATGTCGTAGAGCAGAAACTTCTCAGTTCGTCGATCGAACTCGATTGTCAGACGGTTGGCCTCTCGTAACGGATTCAGCCAGCTGGATGCAGGGAATGCTGTGCTGGGGGGAGATTGGGACGTGACAAGTTTCAACTTCTGCCAGAGCGTGCGGGTGGACCGCATTTCGGTGTGAGGCCAGCGGGCCATGACGCGAGTGGAGTTGTCGTACTCCAGTAATACGTCGAGATCCTCAGAGGGGGCCCCCTCGAATGTGATCACTCCCAGCGGCTGGGGCTGTGCGTCCGAGGGCTTCGGCGGAGCAGGGCGTTGCGAGAGGACGACGGCCGGCAGCGTAGAGCGAAAGGACGCCCGGTCATTGGACATTCCGCGGGCCACAAACCCGACATTCACATCACGAACGACCAGTGGTGGGTCAGCGGAAAAGACTGCGCCGACCGAAACGGCACGACACGCCATCACCGTGCAGACAACTGCTCGAACGAGATGAGAAAGAGACATGACCTGTTCCTGAAGTGGCTGGTAATCGAAGGGAATGCCGTCGAATCCAAACTATTGAAACTCTCGCAGCAGACGCGGATCACCAAATGTCACATGGTCGCAGACATCAAAATTCTCGCCAAAATCGACTTCCAGAGTCAGCATTTTCTTTCCCGTCACATCGATGGAAACGGCTTGAACGCCGTTGGCAGCTGTGAGTGTGGCATTTTCATAGGCGGGAACCCCATCGGCGAGGACACGTACAGCTGCATTTCCCTCTTTGCCGGTTTCTCCCTGCATTCCGACATCACACTGGAATTTGGAGTACTCGGAGTTGAGGGCGTAGGTGAGAACGGTTTTCGAGTGCAGGCACACCCCGCGGGCGTAGCGTTTCTCTCCGATCATCAACGGTGGTCCCGTCAGGCTCTTGTCCGTGGTCCAGGGAATCTGGCGATCAAAGTACGGCGTCTGTTCGACGGAGACGGGTTGCTGGTCGGTCAGGGGGGTGGTTCGACCATTGCGGATAAGCATGCGCACGACGTTGGAATAGGGCCACGAAAACTCCTGTCCCCAGGAGGACTTGAAATGCACTGTCGCTCCCGGCTCAATCCGGGTCAGCTGGCCGGGAATAGTGATCCCGCCAGAGAGTGTGATCACCCCTTGGGCCTGAGGTTGGGAAGGGGAACGTCCTTTGAAGACGACTCCGATGACACGTTCCATCTTGATGCCACGGGTTTCGCCCATGTAATCCAGCTGGAGGGAGTCTCCCTGAATCCCCATGACCTTACCGTTCACGCGTTGGATGGTAGGAGCAGCGGCGGCCGTTATGGGCGGCTGGCCATCGACGGGAGTGACGGGTTTCACCTCTTTGAGAACATAGATAGAGTCGAGCGTGGTTGACTCTCCCGAGCGGTCAACGCTCCGAATTTCTTTGACGATGACCGAGCCTCGCCAGGCTTCCTGAACCATGTCGAGCGGGGTATCAAGGGTGGTTAGGGCCCCACCGAGTGGAACCTCAGTGATCAGATTGTTCGCCGAAAGCTGGACGAGTTTTCCATACCAGCGACCGCCGTTGACGCCCATGACATGGACGCTGTCGGCTTTGATATTCACGTTGAAGGGCTGGATGCTCTCCGGCTCACGACCGACCCACAGGAGACAGCTCCCTTCTGATTTGACGGTAAAGGTGTATTCGCCATCCGCGGGGATCTGAATCACGCCGGAGAAATACAACCCGTAATTGCTGTCGGCGTGCTTGATTGACTTGGTCCCGATCGCCGTAGAAGCCAGTGATTCTTTGCTCATCGCTCCTTTGAGTTCAAAGTAGTCTTTCGGATCTTCTCCGGATGCCCACTCCACCACTCGCGTAAACAGTCCGGGTTGAGGAGTCGGACCGTAGTTGACTGGCGTGAGGAACCCTTCGGCATCTAACCCGGTGGATTGTTGAGTGGGGGCAGCTCCTGGAACATGAAACAGCAATTCTGACGGCAGTTTGCTGCGTTCCATTCCGGGACCTGCGAGTTCTACGCGGAGAGCACTCGACCGCTTCGTCGACCAGAAGACGATCCCGATCGGATGCTTTCCCGCACGCAGTTTGATGGCACCGGAGTGCTCTGCAGACTTCTCACCACGATTATCGACCAGCAACCGGCTGAACTGGGGATCCCATTCCTTGCCACAGAAGTGAATGGAGTTCAGTTCCCGGAAGGCAACGGGGGTACGAGCTTCCTCTGGCCCTTCACCAGTCACGATCACGATCTGCTGGTCATTGACGTCCAGGACGCGACCGGTGACCATCTGGTCATCGAATTTGCGAATGACATCCGCAATCGAAAATCCAGAGCAGACCAAACAGATCAGCAGTAGCGACAGGCCCCGGAAGAAATAGCGGATTGTCATGAGGCGATTCTCGGAAAGGCCGCTGTGAGCGGGGAAACAGCTGTGGGGTTAAAACGAAACACTCAGTGTGGGCTACTTGTTATCCACAGAGGGGGGCGCCTGACCCGGGTCACTATCCACGGGCAGGTCTGGCTTGGGTTTCTCGTTCTTCGACAATTTGCGGAAGTAGTCGGCCAGGACATCTTCGTAGCCTGGGGGGAAACCGGCTTCCTGGGATTGGAGAATCTTCTCACGTTCCTTGGCGGGAATGTCGGCCCAGCGGTCGCCTTCTTTGCGAACGTCACGGATCTCGCCTTCTTTCATCTTGCCCTTACGCAGAACCGACTTGTCGGCAGGCTTGTTGCCCGCGTTGTTGGAGCCCTTGCCGCCATTACATTTCTTCTCCAGCTCTTCAATCATCAGATCAAGGCGAGAGAGAATTCGCGGCTGGGTGACGAGTGCGGGCGGTTTCGGCTTTCCGTTCGAGAGATCATCGACGGCTTCCTGCATCTCCATTTCCAGGATCCCGAGAGCATGCTCTTTCCAATCATCACCATCGACCGGGTACGAGGTTTCCCGTCGGGCTGCGACATCAGGATCTTCGTCTGCCACCGGAGCAGGAGGTTTATTCTCCGGCTCTGGTTTTGCGGCTTCTGTGGCGGGCGTCGCTTCGGGGGTGGCTGCCTGGGCTGGCGTAGCGGCCTCGGCGGCAGGCTTTGCGTCAGTGTCTTCGGCGACAATGACGGACGTGAGACTGAGGAGCATGA
>QWOR01000335.1 GCA_003669575.1 Planctomycetota bacterium
GTCGTCGGGGCACAGGATGCGAACCAGATTGGGGTGGCCCAGGAACTGAACCCCCATCATGTCGTACGCTTCGCGCTCGTGCCAATCGGCAATCGCCCAGATATGCGAGACGGTCGGCAGCTCGGGAAGCTGGCCGACCTGATCGTTCATCCAGCGAGGGAACTTGGTCTTGATGACAGTCCGGTGCTTACGGGTGAAGCTGAACAGGTGATAGACGATCTCGATGTGTGGCTGATACGGAAACTTTGCCGCCAGCTTGGCATCGGTTTCGAGGTAATCGACAGCTGTCAGGTTATTGAGCGAATCGAACGCCAGATCGGGATCAGACTTGAGGAATGCCCCGACTTCGGCGATGGCGGCGGGAGCCACTTCGATCCAGGGATCGATCGCCTTGTCGTTGATACCGGTGATCTTGTCGGCTCCGAACCGATCGACGAGTCGCTGGTGAATTTCTTGAATCGTCATGGGGGGAGGATCGTTGAGGGTTTGAGGTTGATCGACGGAGCAGGGCAGCCGGTGGAGATCTGAGCCGATTGTTCTGACGACTACTTTGCCGCCAGCTGGGGTTCGAGCGGAGCGGCGATCGGGCGGGCCCGGTTCTTGGCGGCGTTCTCTTTGGACTGAGCCACCATCGCACGCACCCAGTCGAGATCGCCACGCTTCCAGACATACGCAAAACCGACGAGCAGCACTGCGAAGAAGACCGCGATGTCGACCACACTCAACCAGCTGATCGACAGGGCATCGGCCGCCGAGATCGCCGTTTCCGCGGTCGTCGTTCCGGCGGGCAGATCGAGCAGGCGGTCGCTGATAGCCATGCGGGTGGCGTCGGTCAGCTGGGGATCGGCCAGCTGAGTCGCCCCGCCGAAGATCGTGCCCCAGGGGAAGAAGAACGCGACTTCCACGTCGAAGATGATGAACAGTAGTGCGACCACGTAGAACCGCAGGTCGAACTGCACATAGGCCGAACCGATGGCGGGCTCGCCGCACTCGTAAGCGGCCAGCTTTTCCTCACTCGGCAAGTGGGGACGCACGAACCAGCCAGCGACCAGCGGAGCCAGGATAAATCCGATCCCCGCCACGATTGCCAGCAGGAGGTGCAGATTCAGATCGGCCATGGGAGAGTTCTCAGAGAGGAGAGTTGTCAGTTCTCAGGATTTCGTGTGCGGGTCGACCGGGTAACCGGCGTTTCAGGTGGCTACAGGCTCGTGGGGTAGACTTCCTGAACATCGGCGTCACCCAGCCGCCAGGTCAGTCGCACGCTACCGACCGTCGGGAACTCTACAGCTCCCTTCTTCACATCGCGCAGTTCAACACCCAGTTCTTCCAGTTCGTGGCGGTAGGCCTGCAGCCGTCCGTCGTCGGAGGTGAGATCGTCCTCCATCTGGCGGAACTCTTCTTCGTACGGATCGGTCTCGGGGCGTTGACGTGGTCCCTTGCGAGAGACCCGCAACTCACCCAACCGTTCCCGCCGCTGTTCGAGGTCCGAGCTCAGCTCCACGATGTCGCGCACAATACTCGTGACCAGCGGCAGAGCCTTGTGGGCTTCATCCCGGGTAAACGGCTTCGTTCGACCTTTGTGTTCAGCAGTCATCAGTCATCTTCCGTAGGGACATCCGTGTCGCGGGGGTGAGGCCACGCAGCTCACGTCCCAGGCAACTCAATTTCAGTTGAGCTGCCAGGAATCGCCTTAATGTTCTGCAGCCTCAAAATCATAGGGCGATGGCTCTCCCTTGACCCACACTGGCTGGTACAACACCTTCGATTCCGACACAGCTGTCGGATTCAATGAGGTCTGGCCCCAGGCAATGTCGAGCGGCAGCTTGGCATAGTCGACGATGCAACCATCGCGACTGAAGCAGCTGAGGTCGAAGTTTGATCCCATGAAGATGCAGTCGACGGGGCACGGCTCCACACACAGCGCGCAGAACATGCACTTGGTGTAGTCGATCGTGAATCCGTTGATGCGGAAGCCCTTACCAGCGGGGCTCTTCTCTTTTTCGATGTAGATACAATCGACCGGACAAGCCGCTGCACATTTCTCGCAGCCGATGCATGTCGTCAGGTCGAACCGGTGGAAACCGCGGTAGCGAGCCTTCACCGGAACCGGAGTTTCGGGATACTCATAGATCTCCGCAAACGCCTTGCGCTCATAGGTTTTCGTCATTGTCCGTAATGTAATCCACATTCCCTCTGCCACGGTGGTGACAGCGAGCCAGACATTACGGAACCACTCGAAAAAGGCCTTCATCCGAGCCTCGATTCACAAACCGCACCTGATGAAAGGAGCGGGGAAACGTCGCAACACAAACACTCATCTGAGATTATACGGGCAGCCCCCTCCCTCGCAACCGAGGGTTCCCGGAGTCGGGACCGAGGGCCTAGTTTGCTGCGTTTCTGGACCAAGTTTCTCAACGGCGAGAACCCGGCGCGGCGGTCACAGCGGCCCCGTCTTCTGTCTTACCGGCTCCCCAGTAGAACAGACATTCCTGCCTGTCCTTATCACTGGTCGTGCTTTGCCCCCGAGCTAAAACAGCGATCGTTGCGTTTTCCGCGAAGCTCGCTCGACCTCGCCGGGCCATGGTGGAAGGCCAGGGAGTTCCGGCGTTTTTTCGCGAATTGCCCGGTCAAACAGGCGGCCGAACTGCGGCGCGAAGGCATCGTCCGGGGCATGGGTGAAGACGATCGGCTTCAACCCCCTGTCGATCCAGCTGGCAACGATACTGGCCCACTCATCGACCCACGGAGTTATGACCGACAGATCATTCCGTCCCACAAACCGAACCATCGGCCGCGAACCCGTAACGGTCGTGCGGAAGGGGGATCGAGGTTTTCGGCGTTGCGACTCGCGTTCCGACTCATCCGTCGGAGGGGCGGAAAACAGTGCCCGGCTGTCGAACAGACAGCGATCCATACCGTGCGAGGTCAACAGCTGATCGAACCGCCGCTCGCATTCCCCCTCGTCGAAGTAATCGGAGTGCCGGGCCTCGACCGAGATCGGCAGGTCACTCGGCCACGCATTCAGAAACCGGGCCAAGGCCACGAACTGCCTGGCCGAGAATTGCGGCGACAGCTGGAGAAACGCCGGACCCAGCCGACCATGCTGCTTCAGAATTCGCAGCAACCCAATAAACGCCCGCGTGATCGACTCCGCCCCGATCAGCATGGCGTCGTGAGTCAGAGCCTTGGGAAACTTCAGGCAGAACTGAAACCCCGGAGCTGCCTTCTTCGCCCAGCCTTCAATGACCTCCGGCGTGGGAAGTGCATAGAACGAGCTGTTGACCTCGACGGTCGAAAAGACCTGCGTGTACTGCGTCAACCACTCGTCGCGCGGAGCCTTCGCGGTGTAGAGACTCCCCCGCCAGCGCTCGCAGCCCCAGACCGGACAACCGAGCATCAACGCGGGATCGCTCGGTCTGGGCGATGATTCGGTGACGACAGACTCCACAGCCAGGAACTCCGAACACGTGTAACAAAAGTCGCGGTGATGGCCATTTTGTATCGAGTCGCCGATCAGCCACCAACAGCACCTCTCCGTGAGCCTTCGATCAGCCCAGTATTGCGTCCCGGTCCCCCGGTCCCGATGATTCCTCCATCGAGGCCGATATTCTGCGAACGGATGCAGGGCGAGCTTCGACTCTCTGACAGAGTGTGGTGGTTGTGTCTTCTCCGATTCTTGCGGTGGTGTTTGATCTGGATGGCCTGATGGTGAATACCGAGGAGGTGTTCCACCTGACCGGGCATGAGCTGATGCGGCGGCGGGGCAAGGTCGCCACGCAGGAGCTGTTCAACGCGATGATGGGTCGGCGGGCCCGCGAAGCCTTCGCAGCCATGATCGACATGATGCAGTTGCCCGATTCGATCGATGACCTGCAAGACGAATCAGAAAGTATTTTCGACGGCCTCCTGGAGACTAAGCTGCGGACGATGCCGGGGCTGTTGGAACTGCTGGACCATATCGAGTCCCGCGACCTGCCCAAGGGCGTCGCGACCTCATCCGACCGGGTCTACATGGAGCGGATGCTCGGGCACTTTAACCTACTGCACCGCTTCCCGATGCGACTGACGGCCGAAGATGTCACGCACGGCAAGCCGAACCCCGAGATCTACCTGACCGCTGCCAAACGGATCGGTGTCGATCCTCATGAGATGCTCGTCCTCGAAGATAGCCACAACGGCACCAAAGCCGCAGCTGCCGCTGGAGCGCATATCATTTCGGTTCCGCATGAGCACAGCCAACATCACGACTTCAGCCACGCGAAGCATGTGGCGACGAGCTTGGTCGACCCGGTGATTCTGCGACTGATCGGCGTGAAGTAAAGCTTCTCGCATTGAGAGCGGCAGGTGTAAGCCTGCCGCTCTCTCGATTCAGCCATCAATTCGTCTTCAGGCTGATCAGCCCGAGTAACGCCAGCAGGGCGGAGACGATCCAGAACCGGACGACGATTCTGGTTTCCGGCATCTGCTCAAACACGAAATGATTGTGCAGCGGGCTGCAGGCCAGAATCTTCTTCCCACGCAGACGGCGACTGGTGACCTGGAGCATCACGCTCAACGTCTCGGCGACGAACACGCCACCGACGATGGCATAGAACAGTTCCAGCCGAGTCGCCAGGGCGCCGACCGCGAGCAGCGCCCCCAGTGGCAACGCCCCGGCATCGCCCATGAACACCTTCGCCGGATGCACGTTAAACCACAGGAACCCGAGCACCGCTCCGACCATGGCACCCAGCGGAACCGCCAGCTCGCCGACTCCGATGAAGTGCGGGATGCCCAGATAGTCTGATATCTCCTTGTGTCCGGAGAGATAGATCGCCAGCGTGACAGCGCCGCCTGCAAACAGAGTGCACCCCGACGCCAGCCCATCGAGCCCGTCGGTCAGGTTCACCGCGTTCGATGAGCTCACGATTACGAACGCCGCCCACGGAATTAACCACACCCCCAGCGTAAAAATCCCCAGCCCGAACGGCCAGACAAACGCCGTCCCGTGGGGCGACTTCACCTGGATCTGATACAGCCAGACAGCTGTGATGATCGAGAGCACGATCTGCCCGACCAGTTTCTGCCGGGCTGTGAGTCCACGCTTTTTCGTTGTCAGTTTGATCCAGTCATCCAGACAGCCCAGCACTGTGAATGTCACCGTCACAAACAGTGCCATCCACACACGGCTGTTCGTCAGATTTCCAAACGCCAGCACCGACAGTACGATCGCCGTGCTCATGAAGACGCCGCCCATCGAAGGCGTACCCGCTTTCGCGGCATGCAGCTCGTTCAGCCGCTCGGAAGCACTGTCAATCCGCTCGCCATACCGCGACCGCAGCCAGCGGATACAACTGGGTCCAAACACCAGAGTTGTCACAAACGCCATCACAGCTGCCAGCCCGATTCGGGCCGTCAGGTAGACCGGAGCTGCCGAACCGCCCTCAGGGACAGGTGAGGAAAGCCGGTCGATGAACCAGAACACCATGGGACTCATTCCCGTGAAACAGCGCCATCCGAATTCGCGAAGTGAGCGGCCATTCAGAGCATCCTGAACCGTCCCGTGGCAGAATAGGTCGTTTCCATGTGCGTGTCAGCAGTGATTTTACAGACAGCCGCCGGGTTGAATCTGGTCCGTCGCCAGTGTCGCCAACCCGAGGTGAGCTTTCAGTTCGGCATAAGCGGTGCTGGTCGTCGCCGAGGCTTCCCCCTCGCGACGCTTCACAGCGCGAATCAGCAGGTTCTTCGGTGTGTGATCGAGGTCGATGAACTCCAGGATCTGCGTCTTGTAACCCGCAGTATCGAGGGCTGCAGCCCGCAGGGCATCCGTCGCCAGAGCTGCGAACCGCTCCTTGAGGATGCCATGTCGGAGCAACAGTTCAAGCGGCGCCGACTCAATCGATCTGGCCACCTCGTGCTGACAACAGGGCACCGCCAGAATCACATCTGACTTCCAGCGGACAGCCTGGGCCAGGGCCTGATCGGTGGCCCCGTCACAGGCATGCAGCGCGACAGCCAGATGCACCGACTCGCTCTGCTCCACCGACGAAATCGATTGAGCGGCAAATTCGATCCCCGTCAGCTGGAGTCGTTCGCATAAACCGCGACAGGTGTCGATGACCTCGGCATTCTGGTCGATGGCGAGGATCTCGACCTCGCGCTGCTGAACCCCGACGAGCAGATGATGGAGCGCGAAGGTCAGGTAGCTCTTGCCCGATCCAAAGTCGACCACACGGATCGGTCCCTCAGCGGGCAGATGCGGCAGGATGTCGTTGACCAGTTCCAGAAAGCGATTGATCTGGTGAAACTTGTGGGTCATGCTCGCCTTGACTCGACCATCGGGAGTCATGACGCCGATGGCTTCCAGGAAGGGACACGGCTGTCCTTCAGGGATCAGGTAGTTCTTCGTCCGGTTATGCGCGATGGGCGGGGCGACACGTTGATTCGACTTCTGCCTGGCTTTCACCATGATGCCGTTGCGGGAACGGAACTGCGAATCGGCCTCGGTGGTGAGCAGGTTCGCCTCGCGGTAGGTCAGCGGAAAGATCGCATCCACCCGCGCGAGGCTCTCTTTCAGGGTCAGGTTCTCATGGATCTCTTGCGATCCGGTCCGGGCAGTCCACTGCAACAGGAGCCGATCCTTCAGCTGAACAGAGCGGATGGTGTACCGCGTCGGATGCTGTTCAGCAGCCCCGGTTTCGTCCGCCTGAGGAGCACTTAACACGAGTTTGACGAGTGTCTGTCCCCGCACAGCAGCTTCGAGGGCCTGGGGTAACGTCATCTGCATAACAGTCCGAACTATCCGTTGGAAACGACAAGGAGCAGACAGTACTGTCTGCTCCTCTCCGGTAAACACCTGACTAGCCCAGGCTTGGAATCTGTCATCACTCTCCAGTGGAACAGACATTCCGGCCTATCCCACGACGGTGTCAAACCGTCTCCGCAGCAGCGGGCTCTTCCGCTCCCAGTTCTACGGGAGCCGATTTCGGGGGCTCGAACTTGGGAGCGACGATCGTGTCATCGAGTGTCGCCAGCGGTTCCGGCCGACGGGTCGACGGACTCGGGGCGTAGGAAGATGACGACGAAGACCTCGACGAGTTGCCGCTCAGCTCGTCCTGGAACCCGCTGAGTCCCTTCTTGAACTCAGAGACCCCTTTGCCCAGATTCTTGGCGACCTCGGGCAGACGCTTGCCAAACAGCAACAGCCCAATGATCCCCAGCACCAGCAACTCAGTGAAATTCGCGCCAAACATGGTACACCTCGTTCCGGAATCAGGAGCCACAGAGGCTGAGGTTCCACATCCCGGCTGGAAAACTCTCTCATTTCATCCTACCTCTCCCCAGAACCGAGTCAAACCGTTCGGCAAAGAATGGAGTGTCGACAGATTGTCGGCGCATTCCAGATTGCAGCCATAACCACATTTCTGAGTTCACCTTGTGTCGATTCCCGCACGACAATCTCACGTTGACGCTATCAAGGTGGCCCCTATAATCCGGCTGTCAATCGGGGATCTCCGGAGTCTACCTATCGCTTTGTGACGCGAATGACCCCCGCAGGATGAATCCCGAGCAGGAGCACTAATCAGATGGCCGCAGCGAATGTTGTTGAAATCACCGATGCCAATTTCGATACTGAAGTCACTGCCAGCGCTGTTCCAGTGCTGGTTGACTTCTGGGCGACCTGGTGCGGTCCGTGTATGCAATTGTCTCCGACGATTGATGCTCTTGCCACCGAGTTCTCAGGCAAGGTGAAGATCGGCAAGGTCAACATCGATCAGAATCGCCAGCTGCCGGTCAAGTACCGTGTCAACGCGATCCCCACTCTGATGGTCTTCAAGGGCGGACAGCTCGTCGAAACCATTCAGGGAGCTCAGTCTAAGGACAAGCTGACCGCGATGCTGAACAAGCACGCTGGCTGATTCAGCAGTTCATCATTCAATCCGACGGGCAACGATGTCCGTCGGAAGAGCGGTTGCCGGGCAATCGAGCCCGGCTCTCCACAGACGGGGAGTGTCGCGAGGTAGTTATCATGCGGCGGCTCCCCGATTTTTTTTGCGCGATGGTCTGCGCCCTGACCGTGGCAATATGTTTGCCCCCGCTTGTGTTGAAGGCGGACGAGCCGGTCACAGGTGACCCGGTACAAGTCGCGGAAGCTCTCCCCACCGAGGAAACCGAGACCCCTATCAAGGGCGTCGGGGCGGAAGGCTGGGCGGAGATTATTCGCCTGGCGGTACTGGCCTCACTCCCCGATGAATCGGTCGATGAGAAAAAGTGGGGTCGCCAGACCACAGTGTCCCAGTACCAGGTCAAAACACGGCACGGGTGGTTCCAGGTGCGACCGGTCAACAAGCTCGTCAACCACGGCTACTGGCAACGCCACACGGTCAAGTACCTCGATCCTGAAGAGACCCTGAAGCTGGAATTCCTGAACGTGCAGGATCCTCCGGAGGGTCCGTTGTCTTTCACTATGCGAACCATGCTTCAGGCCCGTGTGACGACCCAATTTGCACAGTGGGTCTATGGGGTCAAGGGGATCAATGGAAAGGTCGACGCGAACGTCGCTCTCGCGATCGATTCCGATTGCACACTCGACATGAAATCGACACACAAACCAGGCGATCTCCTGCCGTCGATCCAGCTGGTCCCGGATGTCACTGGACTGCGAGTGCGAGTCGTTGACATCGACGCCCGTCAGGTCGGCCTGGCCCGCGGAGATCTCGCCAAAGAGATGGGAAACGGCTCCCAGACCATCGTCAACGCCATCGTGAATGAGTACGAAGGCAAGATTCTCCGCAACCTGCGCCGGAAGATTGAAAAGAACAAAGACCGCCTGCAAATCTCTCCGTCTCAACTACTGACGAAGAAGAAGCCCGAGCCCGCAAAATCCTCGGAAGCTCCGTCGTCTGTAACGAAGTGAGCTCACAGATTCAGAGTTCGCTCTCTGCGACTCTTCCAGTCCACTCGCGGCGATTCGATGCCGGGAAACCCCAACCCGCAGAATCGGCACAATCGATTCGCTGTTGAATTCGATTCAAGGCCGATTTGAATTCGAGACCGGTGAGCGAAATCTTCGGGTCGACCCGCGTGGCTGCTCGTAACCTTGAACGCGTCGACCTCGTTTCACTGGTTCCCCAGGCAGGCCCCATGCGTTCCGTTCTCATCTGTCAGCACGATGCCGCTCTCGTTCGAGAGATCATGCCCCGCTGGCTGCACAGCTTCAGCGATCTGGCAGGGATCGTGGTCATTCGCGATCAGAACAGCCAGCGTTGGAAGAAGCTCAAGCGGAGCATTCAGAAAGACGGGCTGTTCGGGACGCTCGACCTCCTGGCATACCGCCTCTTTCACCGATTCCGTTATGCCGCAGCTGACCGGGCCTTCGAGCAGGAGATCCGTCGCACGCTGGGAGCCACCTATCCACCGGTCGATCGTCAGGTGCCCATCCTGGAGACGACTGCACCGAATTCGCCCGAGGTGCAGGAATTTCTCAAGGCTTGTCAGCCCGATGTGATGCTCGCCTGCTGTAAGCACATCCTCAAGCCAGCTGTGTTCGAGCAGGCTCGCCTGGGCACGTTCGTCATGCATCCGGGAATCTGTCCCGAGTATCGCAACGCTCACGGCTGCTTCTGGGCTCTCGTCAACGGGGACGTCGAACGAGTCGGCATGACGATGCTCAAAATCGATCGCGGGATCGATACCGGGCCGGTTTACGGGTACTTCACCGCTCCTTATGACGAAACAGCCGAGTCGCACCTCACCATCCAGAGGCGGATGACCTACCACAACCTGTCCGGCGTGCAGCAGGTTCTGGAACAGATCGAGGCTGGCGGTGCTCCGACGATCTCCACAACCGGTCGCCCCTC
Source organism: Planctomycetota bacterium (assembly GCA_003669575.1). GTDB lineage: Bacteria > Planctomycetota > Planctomycetia > Planctomycetales > Planctomycetaceae > TH-plancto1. Next base: position 9,840 of record QWOR01000335.1, read on the forward strand.
GGCAGTCTGGGGTCAACCGACTCTGACGAGCTTTCTGCGCTGGAAGCGGGCCGCCGGGAAACGTCGTCCAGCCTCCCCTTTGCCTCATGATAGTAAGATGCTCGCCGAGAGTTCCGTGGGGTCATGATTCGTCTGATATGCGATCTCCACTTCACCAGTCCGCCCAGCAGCGACCCGTTGACGGTCGCATCGACACTGTTACCATACAAAGACGTGAGTCCTGTGGTGATCGCAAAAGAGCGGTGCAGCCGGGTAATGCGAAGTGACTTCGCTCAGCCCGGGTTGTGATTACCACTGTCGGGCTGCTTCCTTGTGACCGCCGGCCCAGATTAATTGAGATGTCGCTTCCCCCACTTGGCGCCCTGGTTGATCTTATAATCCGGTTGCGTCTCGCGCCGCCCGAGGCGCTCAGAAGCGTGCAGGCTCTGATTGCCTCACAATCCTCAGAGGAATTCGTCGATCTGCTGGAAAAGCAGCAGGTCCTGACCGGATTCCAGATTGAACGGTTACGCACCGGTGATACCGACGGACTGGTCCTCGGCGACTGCAAGCTGATGTATCGGGTCGCATCGGGAAGCTTTGCCCGCTTCTATCGCGGAGCTAATGTCGTCACCGGCCAACAGCTGGGAATCAAGGTTCTGCGGGACCGTTGGGCCAATGATCCCGACTTTGTCAGCCTTTTTCGCCGTGAAGGTGAAATTGGCAAGCGGCTGATCCATCCCAACATTGTCCCGATCTACGAAGTCGGCTCCTCGGGCAAGTACCACTTCCTGGTCATGGAGTTTGTCGAAGGGGGTAATCTCCGCGACTTCCTGAAAATCCGAAAGAAGTTCTCGATCATCGAGACCCTGAAGTTCGCCGTCGATGTGCTGAAGGGGCTGGATTTCGCTCTCCGGCAGGGAATCACCCACCGCGATCTGAAAATGACCAATGTGTTGATGAGCAGTTCGGGCGTGGCCAAGCTGATCGACTTTGGCCTGGCAGCTGATGACTCGATGATCTCGAAAGCCAACGGGAGCGCGCTGCAGAACGCCCTCGAGTATTCAACACTGGAGAAACACACGGGAGCCCCGCGAAACGATCCTCGCAGTGACCTCTATTTCCTCGGTGGGATTCTGTTCGAGCTGCTCACGGGACAACCACCCTATGCACGCACGCGGGATCGCGACGAACGAAAGTCGTTCCATCGGTATCGCGATGTCCCGCCTATCGAGACGGTCGATCCATCGCTTCCTCGCCCAATTCGATCGATTGTCAACAAGCTGATGGCCATCGATCCGATTCAGCGCTACCAGACGCCCACGGAAGTCCTGGGGGATGTTCAGCGGGCCATTCAAACCTCAAACAGTCAGACCACCCGAGAAGAGTCAGGAAAGCCCACGGTCCTCTGCCTGGAAAGCCGTCCCAAACATCAGGACTTCTTTCGCGATTACCTCACATCACGCGGTTTTCATGTGGCGATTGTCAGCGACCCGCAACGGGCACTGAAACGGATCGCTGAGAACCCTCCGGAATGTTTGTTGGTTCTCGGCGATGCGTTCGGAGACGAAGTCGCCGAGTTTTTCACTCAGGCGATCCGTACCGGGAGAGATTCCAAACTGGCGGGAGTCGTCGTCCTGGCAGAATCCCAGAAAGATCTGGCGTCGCAAATCAGCGTTCCCCCGGGCCGCGCACGCATCCTGATCCAGCCCGTCAACCTGCGCGAAGTACGGCAGGAGATCGAAACCGCGATCGAAGCGAGAAACAAGTCGCAGTAGGGTGATTACAGCTGACTTTCCCCGCAATCATCTCGGCGGGTAGAGCAGGGCAGCGCTCCGACACCTGACTGCCTCAGCTCTCTAATCTTTGGCTGCGATTGCTTCAGCGCCCCACGAACTTAGCGACGGTTCAGGTCCTGGACCAGACGGTCAACAGCCAAGGCCAGCTTCTCCGGGGTGTCGTATACGCCCTGCGAAATCTGGGCGCGAATTTCGGCCAGACGCTCAGCCCGGGCTGCGGCTCCCACATCCTGGCTCTGAAGCAGACGGGCAGCGGGGGAGATGACGACTTCGTCTTGAGGAGCATTCAGAGGGTCGACGCCGGGGGCGGCACTGGGGACACCGGTGAACTGCACCGGGCGGACACCACCTGCTCCACCGACGAATCCAGCTCCCGTGACTTCCATGACTGCCTCACCTTCCAAGCGTTCCATCCCTGCGGAGAGGTCCGACATTGTCACACTCTCAGCTGAAACCGGGTGATCATAACCCGAGACGCGAGAACAGGGCAACATGTGTTCGGTGACAGCACACCCTACGGCAGCAGTAACACCATGGGAGACAACAACATCGATCCGGTTGAAAGGTTGCATCATCGCACCTGACAACCATCCTGGTTGGATCGTTACGCGTTCAGATCTCGCAAGGAGATTCCTCAATCTTGAGGGGCGAACGCGGCATCATGCAGACTTGATTCGGGCAAACTTGAGACATTTCTCAGTTTTCTCCCCGACATTGTAATTATCGACATTCCCCCGGGTCCGCTTCACAGATTCTCTGAAGAAGTTTTCGCGCGGGCCAATTCACGTCGCCCACTCGGCGGAATCGCAGCTCCCCAATCTCGCCTGTCTTCCACGCCCCTCATCGTGGCACTCATTCGTAACTTCAGGGTCCAAGAAAGAATATGAGTGAAAGGATACGAGGAATATGGACAGGGAAGGGCGGTTCTGATGCGGTGAAACGGGCCTTACCATAGTTTTCACGCGACCAGCTCCCCATTTATAGACCGAGAAATCCACTTATCTTCACCGAGACGAACTCCAATCCATCTCCACGCTTTACGTTAGTATCCACTGCTCATCACAATGGAGTCGCAGTCGATTGGTTCGTTTTGCCTGATTGGCGGACCACAGCTGACAGATTACCGCAACTGTTGCACGGGAAAGCCTCTCCCTCATGGCCTCACGGAAGAACACGCCGCCCCCTGCCAAGCTGGAAGCAGACGATTTCGTAGCGATTCGAGATGTCCTCGCCCACTTGAATTTCTCGGGTGGTCGCCGCGATCCTCGATTTCTTGCGAATCTGAATCGTCTGTGGGGAAAGCTCGACGCTGCGGCCCCCGTTAAGGCTCTCGAAACCCTGCTCCTCGCCGAACTGGAGAAATTGCAGGGGACTTCCCCCGTCTTTGAAGATGTCCAGCAGGCCCGAAAGGTCGTCCCGCTCACGCTGGACCGGTTGTTAACGACCTATCGCGAACATCAGGCTGACCTGCTGTTCCATCTGAATCCGCTCGACTATGAACAGCCGCTGCTGGTCGGGGTCTTCTTTGAAGCAGTGCTCGCTCAGGGCGCCCCATGGGACGATACCGACCGCATCGTTCAGGGGGCTCTCAAGACCGTCAATGACTTCGTCGGCTATCGCCCGATTCCGGTCCTCGAAAGTGGTCTGCGATCAGAGATCTATGCCCATGAACGGTTCCGCCCGCTCCCGATTTACATGCAGGGAGTCGGTGCGGCAGTCGGGCCTTATCACGATCTGATCTCAGCGACGATGGAGTTTCTGAAGCAGGCCCCCAAGGACCTCCTGCTCGAAGCCCACTTCGATCTCGACCAGATGGAAGAGCTGGCCATCGACATGCGGTCGCATGACCATCTACATCCGGTCAATAAACGCACGAACTACATGTTCGGCGAATGGGACCCGCACCGCATCGACTCCAAGGGACACTACCGCCGCGTGGTGCTGCGCCGCATCATTCTTGACGCATTGCTGGCGTGGATTGATGACCCCAAGTCTCGGACGCCCCGCGCGGAACGCCTGTTCGACGCCGCAGCTGCGCTCTGTGGCACGATGCTGATGGCTTCGTCGATCAGTGGTTCCGGTCCCGGCGTTCATGACTCGTCTGTTACGCTGACATCGTTGCTCCCCGTGGTAGCCCGTCGCCGCGATGCCTTCTATCAGCGACTGATGCAGCAGGTCGATGGCCCGCGGGCGAAACGTCTCAAACGTGAAGAGCAACGCACTCAGCAACCCTTCGGTCACATCCGCCAGTTCCTGAACATGCATCTGGCCGGTTACGGTGCCCGGCAGATTCAGTACCGCGAGATCGCGTACCTCTATGCCAAGATGGGATACCCCGACGCGGCCCGCGAGCAGGCCGACGCGATCCCGGCCGCTTCGATTCGGTTTGAATGCGAAATCCAGTGCCGCATCGGCCTCACGCACCACGCGCTGAACCTGAATCGCCTGCCGGAAGCGGTTGAACTGGTCGTCGGTCTGTACGACCTGTTTCAGCGGGGCATCCAGTGCGGAGCTCTCGTTGATCCATGGAACATTCTCGGATTCCAGGGACAATTCCCGCTCTTCACGTCGCGGGAAGACACGATCCCCGACAACCGTGTCGAGGTGTTGATCGAACTGATCGAAGATACCTTTGGAGCCTTCTCCCGAGTCCTCAGCGAATCCGCAGCTCAGGGCAACGGAGCTGCCCGCGAACGGGTTCTGACCGAATACCAGAAGGTCGCCGACTGGTGGGATCGCTTCGCCAGCACGACGGTTGAAGATCTGCCCAAGGTCTCCGGCCATGACAGCCTCGATGCAGCCACCCACGTCTCTGAGGCCCTCACCGAATGGAGACAGGCTGGCGAGGCGGCGGGGGATGTCGGGTTCTGGCGTCAGCACGTCGAAAAGTTTGAGTCGGCTCAGGCTTACGCCCTCGTCGTTGACGCTCTGCTCTACCGCAAGGACCTGATTGCGTCTCTAGCCCTGCTGATGCAATGGCTGAGTCAATCGGATGCCGTGGGGTTTGAGTCGCCCAAGCATTCACTCTTTGCGATGCTGATCCGCTGGATGAAGCTGATCACTGGCCCAGCGGTCTCGATGGACCAGGACGAGCGGGCGAATCTCCTCCGCCGGATGTTTGCCTTCCTGGAATCCAATGCCGACGAGATGTGGTCCGTCCCCCGCATGGAGGGAGCCGTCGAGCGAGCCCAGCGCGCGATGCGAGACGACCCGCTCAAAGACGATGCCCACGATGAAGACGAAGAACGCGACGAGGACAATGTTTTCGGCGCCGCCTACGAAGAGGTCACGTACAAAGACACGACCGACGATGGCAACTGGGGCAACACCCTCGAAAACGACTTCGGGTTCCGGAACACCGAGTTCGAAGTCATCAACCGCGAGATGGAACCTCGGCTCAAATTCATCAACGCCGTCGGACAGCTGTGGCAGATGGCGGGCGTGCGACTTGCAGCTGACCTGCATGAAAACCGCGAACAACCGCTGACGCCCATCCTTGAGCAGGCGCTGCAGGCCGTACGTGAGTGGCGGTCGCAGGCCCAGCGCTGGCAGGTCGATCTGGCCGAACTGATGGAAGCCATCTGGGATCACGAAATCGCGGGCTCTTCCGGGGAGCACGATGCCAACGTCGAATACGACATCCAGCTGCAGGTGAAGTTCTACATGCTGCATCAGGTGATCAACACGTTGATCTGCCTGCGGAATGCAGACCGCCTGCTCTCGGGATGCCTGCCGGAAGAGACGTCGACCGGTGGCCGGGCCGAAGACGACCCCGAACTCTCGACGCTCATCCGTGCCGTGGTGCGGCGTGATATCGAGACGGTCCGTAAGTCGCTCTCGACAGTCCTGGAATGGATGTCAAAGCACGCACTGCTGTACGTCCCGCTCGACAACGGGGGGAAACCCGCCCCGATTCTGCGGGCGCAGATGATGCAGTCGGTCGTGCGGTTCCTGCTTCGCGAACTGCCACGTATGGGGTTGTTGTTCGAGACCTGGCGTGTGTTGCAGACCGCGTTTCAGATGGAGCGCCGCTGGCGTCCTGACGGTCAGGCGATCACCGAATTCGATCGACTCTTCGATCTCGCGCTGCGGAATGTCCTGGAGGAAGTGATCCGCTCGGCCCGGACTTGGGGTGACGAAGAGACCCACACCGAAATCCTGATCGACGCGATCGGCGACATCGTCGAACCGTTTCAGGACCTGTGGCTCGATCACAGTCGCACGATGCGGATTTCGTCCGTTGATGGACTGCGAGACAACGACGATTGGCTCGACCTCGCCGACTTCATCCGCGAATACGGCGGCGACCTGCTCCACGCCAGCCAGCTGACACTCGGTAACGTGCGGGCGATCCTGCATCAGGGAATCGACTGGTACATCGACTATCTGGAGGAGCAGCAGGATCCGCTTCGCCCAATGAAGATGCTCGAGGATCTCGACTCGGGCATGATTGATCGCGAGCATTGCGAGTGGTGCCTGGAGACAATCTATTCGATCGTCGTCGACAAGTTCGACCGCTTCCTCGAATACAACACGACCACGACACAGTCCGACTACGGCAACATGTTTTATTGCCTGCTCGACTTCCTGCGGCTCGAAGCCCGCTACGACCGCGATTCGTGGAGCATGTCGCCGATTACTCTCGTGCATGAGATGCTGACGCGGCTGCAGGAAACCGAAGCCGCCAAATTGTGGGAGGGAACCTACGAGGCCCAGACGACCGATCTGGCTGCTCGACACCTGCAGGACCTTTCCGGTCTGCAACGGGCCTACGGCATGCGGATGCCGACCATCGCCGATCACCTGAATCAGCGGTTCATCAAGCCACTGGCAGTCAATCGAATTCTGGCCCTGGTCGATCAGGCCGTGAAAGACTCGCTGGCTGGTGTAGAGTCCGCGTCGTTCAATGAGCTGCGTCGCGAGGTCGACATTTACCTCACCGATTCCTGGGGCTCCGGAGTCGACATCCCGCCGTGGCTGCGACAGCTCGAAAAAGAAGTCTACGATGTCGTGGAACCCGATGAGGGTGGCCGCCCCGCAGCAGATGCAGAGCTGGCCATGTCGGTCGTCTCGCTCACGAAAGACGAGTTCCAGAAGCAACTCAAAAACTGGCCGCGTCGCAGCCGCACACGCCGTCCCGAGTCTCCGCCCAAGGGAAAAACTCGCCGCAGCCGCAAGAAGCCGCCCGAAGAGAAAGAGTAGGCGCTCGACTCACTGGACACTTTATTTTTCAATGCCCCAGTTTTTGAGTTGCTCTCGTGGTGGCAATAAAAAAGCCCGCAACCGAATCCAGGGACTCAGCGCGGGCGCGATGTGCAATCAAAAGTCAGGGGGAGACAGAATCGTCGGATGCCGGAACATCGGACTCTGCCCGCTGAATCGCCGAATAGACTTCGCTGCGATGAACCGGGACATCGCGCGGAGCTTCAATTCCGAGGCGTACTTTATCCCCTCGGATTTCAATGACGGTGATCACGATCTTGTCGTTGATCACGATGCTTTCATTTGGACGGCGAGACAGAACCAACATGCGACACCCCCTTCATGGGCTGGCGGGGCAGCTACCTTTGGCGAATTCTCCTGAACGATTGGCCTGACGTGAGGCGGAGAGCCAAAATTTGCCCAAATCACTATTGAAATACTAGAGCGACCTGATCCTTCGTCAATCGGAGATCTTGAAGGATTCTCTTGACACAACACAAATATAACGTTCTCAGAGGAATTTTCGTCAATAAAACTCGGCTTTGTCTCACTATTTTAACATTGACTGGACACTTAGGAGACAAAATGTCAAGTCATTCAAACGCCTCAATCGTGCCTCCCAAGCACCGTTGAGGCCCGAATTCGGTGTAAATCCGCAAGGCGCCGTCGTCATCGATCCCCTGACAGGCTCCCGAAAGCTTGCGGACCCCGTCTGACAAGGTCACCGTTCGACCCGTCAGCAGACACCTTTGACGCCACCCATTCGCCAGGGAAACGGGAGCTTGAGCCAGACACCCCAGATCCCGCTCCAGCTGACTCAGAATCCGCTCCAGCACCTCAACCCGGGTCGGAGCTGACTCACTCAGATCGACCAATGAGGTCATTCGGGCCTGCACCTCGGGAGGAGCATGGCGGGCACTGTTGGCCACATTCACGCCGATGCCGATCACCAGTCGCGGCGGCGTCACTTGCGGAACCTCCACCAAAATGCCGCACAACTTCCGGCCGTCCGCATAGACATCGTTCGGCCACTTTAAACGCACATCCGAGGAGGGTATGCAGGGAGCGATCGCCTCGCAGATCGCTCCACCGATCGCGACCGATAGAGTGGGCCAGCGATCCATCGGAATCCCGATTGCATGCGGCTCAATCACGACCGAGAATGTCAGCGCTCCCGGGTTCGCCCACCAGCGATTCGCTCCCCGCCCGCGCCCCGCCTGCTGATGATCGCACACGACCAGGCGCGGATGCGGCCGTGAATCACTCGCCGTTCTGATCGCGTAATCGTTCGTCGAACCCAGCTCGTCAAAAAAGTCGACGGTCTGAATCCAACCCGCAGCTTGTATCGCCCCAAAATCCCAGCTCACAAAACACCTGCCACTTGGAACTCATTAGCACAACGCGTCGACTGCCAGCTGATTGAAGGGTGAGACCCGCTTCGCTTCGAGGCGCAGACCCACCGCAGCACCGACCCTGAGATGATTTCACTCACTCAGCGTCTCCCGAAAGAAATGTAACGCCAAACGCAGATTGGCCTGAGTCCAGAGCAGCGGAGTGATGTCGTTGGGGACGTACTTCCCGTTCTCGCAAAAATACGACTCGGGACAGCGATACGCTCCGAACCGTGACTCCACGGTGGTCAGCTGCCCGAGTGAACGTTGCAGGTGCATCACCTGCTGCTGAAAATCGCTCTCGGAATGCGGCTTCTTCCGGGCGAAGATGACCGACAGAATCGGATCGAAGATACACCACTGCGCCTCCAGCCCCGGCTTGAGCAGCCGGTCGCGCGTCTCCAGATTGTCGCTGAAGTCTGCCGTCCGGGCATCGGCTGCGAGTAAGGTCTTGTAGTCCGCACACCAGTAGGAGTCGCCAAGATAGCGGCGAATGCCATGTTCACCCATGAGATGGGTTCGGACATTCCCAAGGATCTCGTCACGCACCCCGCCGTCCCACAGATCGATCGGATACATCAGGAACAGCAATGCCGAGTCATACGCCCGGTCGGTCTCGCGCCCCGATGGCCCACTCTCATGGGGCAGACGGGCCTCCAGCGATTCAGTCCCGGACAGCAGCAGCTCGCTCGTCAGCTCGTCCACATCAGAAGAGATCTCACGCGCCACTCGTCCCGCAATCGTCGCCAGCCAGGCCCGGAACTCCCGCAGCCCGCCCACCGCCACACCCACACTGCTCATCGCGACCTTGCGAGTTTCCTCCCAATGCCCGCTGTCTTCGTCCTCCCAGAAGCGAATCGTCTTCCAGTACCGCAACAGGTCGATCAGTACAGAGACATCTTCCCGATCCAGCTGCAGGTCCCCCGCGATCGCCAGCTTCGAAGTCAGCCAGAGCCAGTACCCCAGTGCATCGTTCTGGGCATGTGACCACTTCTCGGACAACTCGTTCAGGTCGACACCGCTGAATCGAATGTGCGGCCGCTGCATCGGATCATCGTGATCTGCCTGACCCGCGATAATGTCCGTGAACCGACGCCGATGCTTGCGATAGAAATCGAGCAGCGTCCGTATCGTCTGCACAGCTGTCGCAGTCTCGCCGATGACCCAGTGGGCATGCGCGATGTGGACGTTGTCCCGTACCCAGATGTTGGCGTACCCGGTCAGGGCGAAATCCCCGTCCTCTCCCAGTGCCGCCGAGAACAAACCATTCGGCAATGAGGGAAACCGAAACGTCCCCTGCGCGGTCAGGAACTCGATCACGCGATCGACATCAGCCACTGTCGACTGCGCATTCAGCCAGTCACGCGGGGCGGTCGCAGCCAGATCTTTGGAAACCAGATTCACCAGACAGACTCCATTTACTGCATCAGACGGAATCTTGCGAGCGAAGCTTTCCATCCCAAACGCGGCACATCCTAGGGCGACAGGGACCCGCGAGGGAAGAGACGGTTCAAAGACACTGAACCGCTCGCTCGCGTCCAGTGGGACCAGCCGCTCGGCGCGTGGACACACCATAATCGCATTCACCAACCGAAGCGTCAGCGAGGGCGAGCCAAATCCATTCCCTGCCCAAACTGCTCCCGCAGCTGCGAGGCCGCGACAACCAGCCGGTGCGGACGGTGGCTCAGAGGCCACTGAAGGGACTCCAGCGGGGAACGGTGGCGGCGGGTTTAGCGGTGGCGGCAGCGGGGGCGGTGGGGGATTCAATTAACCTGACCCCCACGCGGTTCCCTGCCTGCCGACCACTTACTCGGCAGGCATCCCCAGCCGCACACGCAACGACTTCCGCAGCTTCTCGTCCTTGGACTTCTTCTTGTCCATCAGCTCCAGCGCTTTGGTCCAGATCTTCTTCGCATCCTCGGTCCGGCCCAGCTTGGCGTAGCAGTCGCCCAGATGCTCGTGGAGTGTTGGATCATCACCACGCTTCATCGAGACGGCCTGCTCCAGCTTCTGGGCTGCCTCTTCGACTCGCCCCAGCTTGAACAATACCCACCCCATACTGTCGATATAGGCAGCGTTCTCCGGCTCGGAAGTCAGAGCCTTGGTGATCATGGCGAGAGCCTTGTCGAGGTTCTTCCCCTGATCGGCCCAGAGATAGCCCAGGTCGTTGTTCGCCTGGGGGTTCTCCGGGTTCTCGGCCAGTACCTGTTCGAGAATCGCCTCGCCCTTGGTCATGTCCCCCTTGAGGACATAGATCGCAGAAAGACTGAAGCGACAGTTCTCCAGCGTCTGTGCGGTCAGTTCCGTCTTGCGGTACTTGGCCAGCACTTCTTCATAGATGCGAATCGCATCATCCAACCGTTGAGCGTGGTAGTTCACCCAGCCAATCTGGGCATGCAGGATCGAGACAAAATCTCCGAGCCCGCTCTTCTCGCCCAGTGTTTTCGATTCCGTGGCAGCTGCAATGGCCTCGTCGGTCTTGCCGCCGAACTCCAGTGCATAGGAGAGCATATAGAGCGAACGCCAGCGCTGATCCTGCAGGGCCTCTGACGGATGGTTGGCACACTCTTTCAGTACCTCCACAGCTTCGTCATACCGATCGGCACCCTGCAGAAGCTGCCCCAGTTCCAGAAAGAGCTGCAGCGGTGGCTCATTCTGCATGTCGATAGCCTGACGATAGAAGGTCTTCGCATCGTCAATCCGCTCGGCTGACCCGCACAGCTCACCCAGCACCTCCGCCTGGGGCGGCTGAATCTTGGCTTCATCGCCCTTGAGCCATTCCTTTCCCAGATTGACGAAGGCATCCATCGTCTCGGCATCCTGGATCGTCAGTTCCCGCTCTTTGGCGTAACGGCGCAATAAGGTCTGAAGCTCGGAATCGAGCTTGCCCACCTGGTCATTCTGGTCGGGATCGGGCAGGCGATTGATCTTGTACAGCACGAACAGATTCAGCAGCGGTTCGTACTTCTTGAGGCCGCGGTAGACCGGGATCAACCCGACCAGACTATAAGTATCTTTGGGATCCGTCTGACCATTCAGGATCGCCTGCTCCGCCTCCTGGAACCGCTTCTGATCGACATACTGTTCAGCCAGGAAATACCGCAGTGAAGAATTCTGCGGATCTTTCGCCCGCAGCTTCTCCAGACGATCGACCAGCTCCGATTCCTGCTTGAGATCGGTCAGCAGATCCTTGAGCAGCTGATACGCATTGCGACCTTTCGACTGCAGCTGGGCATCGAGGTACTTCTGCAATTCAACGAGAGCCTCGGCCGATTTGCCCGTCTCGCGAAAGATCTGAGCCAGGTTGTATGCATGAGCTGCGGAATGACTGCCCCGCACTTCAGACGCCTTGTTGAATGCAGCGAGGGCCTCGGTCGGCTTCTTCACGCTCAGGAAGACTTCGCCCATCTCCTCATAGAGAGCGACGGGATCAACCACGATCTCCTGAATCTGCTGGGCATTGAACAACGCCGGATCGGTCTTGGTCACCGCATCAAATACGACCTGGTAACACTCCGCAGCCTTCTGGCTGTTCCCTCCAAGTCGATAGAACAAGCCGAGATCCCGCTGGATCTGGTAATAAGAGACCGATTTCGGGTCGAGGCTCTTGGTGGACAACGCTTCGATGAGCACATTGATACCGCGATCGACCTGCGTCCGGGCCAGCAGCCCGGCGAGCTGTCGAACCAGTGTGAACCCCTCTCCCGAGTTCTCCGCTGCCTGAAACGCCACTTTCTTGGCTTCCGCGATCTTCTCATCGTTGATCGGACCACTGATCAAGAGACTAACCAGCATCTGATAGCTGCGCATAAAGGTCGGATCGGCTTCCACTGCCTTCCGAAAGCAATTCTCGGCAACCTTCAGTTCCGCCTTGTCGGTCTCCGCGTTCGAGAGATGCAACTGACCAGCCAGTTGCCAGCTGATCGCCTTGCGGCGGTGCTTGTGCTCCGAGTCCTCGGGCTTGATGGGGTCGTATGGGACGGGGGCTTCGTCACCAATCTGGAGCTTGAACTTCTCCAGAGGATTCGGAGTGACAGGAGCTTCCTGCTCGGCCTCTTCCTCGGCAGTGGTCTCAACGGCTCGCGCGGTCGATGGCGCGATTGAGATCTGAAAAGCTGCCAGTGCCAGCAGACAAAGAATAAGCCGACGAACCAAATCCATGGTGAATCACTCCTGCGAACTGACTGTGAAAGGATCACAGCACGACCGGGGGATCCCAGCCTTGTTGGAATATTCACAGATTTCCGTCTCGATGACTACTCAAAAGCCAGAGAGCCCGTGAGTAAAGCGGTACGACCCCACTGTCGGTTTGTTCCGGAACTCCAGATGGAGTTGAGAGAGAGGGCCAGCACACCCGATCCTGTGCACTGGGACCTACATTCATCGGTCACTGACGATCGTTCAGAGTTCACATGACCTCAACCGGATATTTACGGACCGACAGCCACCTTGATTCACACGGAAAATCGTGTCCCAACAACGAGTCCTCGAGGCACATTCTGCCGCAATCGCAACTTCAGAAAAAATGGCGATTTTCATTCTGAAGCCGTTGGCACGACGAATGCACTGGAGGTCAGTAAGTGCCCGCCGGAGCCCTGTCAAAGAGTCATAACCAGCGATTTTCCTAGGTTTTTTGCAGTACACACGACGTTTCGTTGTCACCCCTACAACGGTTTTTGCATAAAAGTAAATTGTCTTCAGAAGTCTTGAAAACGTTAATGAAACGCGTTGACCGATTTCACGAGGGGGCGATATCAC
>QWOR01000132.1 GCA_003669575.1 Planctomycetota bacterium
GATTCACGAGGTCTTCGTCCCCGCTGCTCAGATCACGACTCCTACCAGTTCCGCAGAGTGGGACACGATGAAGTCCAACTGGCTGAAGCAGCTGATGACGCTGAGTTTCAGAGCCTGGCCAGAGGGGCAATCGCCCGTCGAGCTGCGCACGATTCGTTCGGATGTGCAGAGCGGGATTCGTTGGACAGAACACGAGTATTTGAGCCAGGAACCCTATCGACTGTCGCTGTGGGGCGCTCAGCCTGCGAGCCTTGATCCGCAGCAGGCCAAACGCGTGGAACTTCACGTTCTGGATCAGGTGGAGTGGGAACAGATTAGCCTCTGGATGGAACGGGCACGCCAGGGGGAGGAGGCAGCCTCAGCGACCGAGAAAGCGATATCTCCGGAAGAGTCCGAATTCCATGCCTTTTTGCAGATGTGTCGTCAGCCTGACGCGTATCACGTTTTCTTCGCTCCGCGTGGAATTGGTCCGACCGAATGGACGCGGAATGAGCGAGAACGTGCCCATATCCGTCGCCGCTTCGCACTTCTGGGCCAGACCGATGACAGTGCCCGTGTCTGGGACACCCGGCGGGCGATTCAGGCGGTTCGCTCAATTCCATCGCTGAGCGAGATTCCGCTAACGATCAGCAGTAAGGGGAGGGCAGCGGGCTGGTGCCTCTATGCCTCGCTCTTTGAGCCTCCGGTCGCCGACCTGCAGCTGACCGATCTGCCGGTCGATCATGCCAGCGGGCCGATCTTCCTGAATGTCTCTCGCATTCTCGAATTCCCCCAAGCCGTGGCGATGGCTGCGGATCGTAGCCGGGTTGCATTACGTTTCTCGGGCACCGAATCTCGGACCGGCTGGGAATTCGCCCGGACCGTTGGTACCTTGATTGGACAGCGTCCTGATGTCGGACTGACGATCGAATAGCATCATCAGACGAAGCAAACGCGGGACCGTTCACCTGGATCTCCAACGGCGTTCTGCTGTTGGACGGGTCGTTGCCTCATCTCGCCATACTTCTGGCTCGGAGCAGGTTCTTATGTGCTTGTCCTCAAGACGATTTCTGTTTGCAGCGGCTTGCGGCCTGCTGAGTGGAGCGATGGCGTTTGGGACTTTCGCGAGGGCCGAAGACAAGGCTGAAGCGATCACTGGTTCCAAAGCCCCTGCAGCTCCTCAGCCGAAGCTCTTCTCGACTCCCTCCACCGCTGGCGGCAGCGGCCATCGGACCGTGATCGGAAATGGAGGGATTGAGTATCCCGTGGCAGTCGTGCGCGGGACTCCCTACCAGATGGGTTATCACCTGGGACAATTGACTCGCCAGGAGATCCACCAGTTCGTCCCCCCAGCTCTCGTAGCGATTGCTAAGGAGTTGGGCGTCTCGACGGAGTTTTTGACCGAAGTCTGGTCTCGCTCGGCGTCCTATACAGATGATCGCGTAGAACAGGAGATGGTAGGGCTGGCAGATGGTTCGGGGCTGCCGTTGGCCACTTTTCAAGCCTTGCATGCGGTCTCGCTTCTGATGCCGTACTCGTGCAGCAGCATTGCGGCCTGGGGCGAAGCGACCGTCGATGGGCACCTGTATCAAACCCGCAATCTCGATTGGAACATGGAGGTCGGTGCGCATGAGTATCCGATGATCGTGCTCTACATTCCTGATCAGGGCACGCCGCATGTGGTCCCCAGTTTTGCGGGTGTCATCGGGGCTCACACCGGAATGAATACGAAGGGGATTACCCTCGCCGAGATGGGCGACTCGCCGGGCAAGGAAGCGCCGTACCAGATTCACGCGCCGCACTTCACGACGTTCTTCCGCACGATGCTCTACGACGGGGAGTCTCTCACGAAGGTTCTCGATATCTTCCAGTCGGTCCCGCCGACCAAGCGTTATCACTTCGTCTTCGGAGACGGTCAGGCGGAGTTACGGGCGGTGAAGTTGCGGGCTCATGCTCCGGAGGGAGCCGAGAAGTGGCTGTCGATCTGGAAGGACAACGATCCGAACGATGAATTCGCCCCGCGAGTTTTGACCGGCTGTGTTTATAACGACGAAGGGCGCGGGGCCTTCCCGACCTTGAAGGCTGAACATGGAAAGCTCACAGGTGAGAAACTCGTTCAGCTGGCCAGCAGCATTCCGATCAAGGGCGGCAACGTCGAGAACGTCGTCTATGACGCCACCGATTTCCGGATGTGGGTCTCCTATGCCCACCAGGACAAAGAGGCGTATCAGCGTCCCTACGTCTATGTCGATCTGAAGACGATCGACGCCGATGGCGACGGCAATCCCGATATCAGTCTCAAGTAGACGCCGCCTCGAATAGCTGGCTCCAGCACAAGATCAGCAAGGAAGACGACGGGAGAATGAGGTTCGTTCCTTGGTCAACGGACGGTGGTATTTGTGATGGGAGGATGGCGGTTGGTCGTATTTGATCTGGCTTGTATGAGTCGCTGGGGATTCGCGGCACGGGGTGTGCATTAAGTCTGCTTTGGAAGCAATGCCCGGAAGAGGCATTTTGATGCAGATGCGATGACCGCAGCTGCCTCTTGAGAATCTCTTCGTACGGCAGTGGTTTGCGGCGACATGATCCGGTCCGGAGACGGACGGGTTGTCGGCTGCAATCTGCACTTCTTTCAATCTGCCGGTCGGTGGATTGCAAAAAATGCAACTTGGCACGGAAGCCTGGTGAAGTATGAATGTCGCCGCGTTCTGCGTGATCGCTCTGTCAGCTCTGGGAGCTGGCGAGCGGGGATACCTTCTGGAGTTCAGTTCAGAAACCTGCGG
The DNA here is from genome assembly GCA_003669575.1 of Planctomycetota bacterium. Taxonomy (GTDB): domain Bacteria; phylum Planctomycetota; class Planctomycetia; order Planctomycetales; family Planctomycetaceae; genus TH-plancto1. Next base: position 2,763 of record QWOR01000132.1, read on the forward strand.
CCCCTGTCAGCAGGTGGCGCCCGTTGTGGCCAAGCTGGAACGTGAAGGCCTTCCGATTCGCAGTGTAGACGTGAACGCCGACCATGCTCTGGCTCAACAGTACAACGTCACCTCGATCCCCGCATTTGTGCTCGTGGTCGATGACAAAGAAGTCGAGCGGAATGTCGGGTATCAGTCTGAAGGGCAGATCCGCCAGATGCTGGCCCGGATCCCTCAGCAGAGCCGGGGCCCCGGATCGGATCGTCTGACGGTCACTCTGGGGAATGAAGCTCCTCTGCCGCGCCCCGATGTGACCGAACCCACTGAGCCTCGGGACTCGAACATCACCCCTGGAAACAGTGTCACGTCGCAGGACGAAACCCCTCGCCGGTTCTGGCCGTTCCCCCCGAAGAAGTCGTCCAATGTTCGTCCCGATATTCGGGGAAACAGTCCGGAAGCGACTCTCCCTGCTGATGTTCCCGCTCAGTCGGCAGCTGCAGACCCGATGGCAGCCAGCGTGCGGATCCGCATTATTACGGGGAACTCCGTGGTTAAAGGCTCCGGAACCATCATTGAGAGTCTGGCCGGTCGATCGACAATTCTGACGTGCAGCCACATCTGTCGTGGCGCCACTCCAGACACCAAGGTCGAGATCGATCTGTTTCGCGACGGACAGCCGGTCACGATTGTGGGAACGATTGTGGGAACTGATCCTGATGCGGATGTCGGATTGCTTTCCATTCCCACGGATGAAGCTGTGGCCTTTTGCCCGGTCGGGTCTGCGTCACAGTCACCCGGCATGGGAGCCAAGGTCGTCAGTATTGGCTGTGGTGGTGGCTCCGAGCCGACACGTGAACAGTTGCGAGTCAAGGATGTGAATAAGTTCAGCGGGCCCGACACGCTCATTTGTTCGGGAGTTCCCATTCAGGGCCGTTCGGGAGGCGGGCTGTTCAACGAAGCGGGAACGCTGGTTGGCGTTTGTTTTGCAGCTGATTCTGATCTGAAGACCAAGAAGCCCAGCGGTGGAGTGTATTGCGGTCTGAAGCCGATTCACGCTCTGCTGGCCAAGCACGAGATGTCTCACCTGATTCCATCGGAAGGCGGAGAATTGCTGGCCGGACCGCCCGAATCGTCGGAGTCAGCTGCGCCTCAGTGGCCGCCCTCGTCTTCACAGGGTGTTGAGGCTCCGCTGGCCATCACCGAGCCCAAGTCCGAAGAGGAGCCGGATTCCAAGGTCCCCGACTTTGATCCGCCGACCAAGGAACCTGCTAAGCCATTCCTCGTCACACCATCCAAATCGCCGCCAGTGGAAGAGTTCGTCGCGGATGACGCCGAGATCGTGGTTCTGATTCGTGGTCGGAGTGAGAATAGCCCCAGCGATAAAGTCATCCTGATTCACAAACCGAGCCGTAAGTTCATGCAGTTCCTGCAAGGCGAGGTTTCGGGCGATGGGGGTGAGGCAGCACCGATGACAAGTCGGTCAGGTCCTCCGACAGTTGAGGCTCCGACAGATCGAGTGGTTCGTGCGAAGCTGCCGACAACCTCTTTGCAGGCGACGGGACTGAAGGTGAAACGCGAACTCCGACCGTATGTCCGTTCGAAGTCGAAGTAGTTCGAGTGGGGGCAGCGATCTATTGAGGAAATGCCAACCGGGAGAGCCACACGCTCGGCAGGTCAGGCTGGAGTAGTGTGGCCTCCAAGCCTCGGCGACGCAGGACATTTTCCGCAGCCTGGTAACCGCTGCGGACTGCTCCCTCCATCGTGGCGGGCCAGCCCGTTTGGGTCCAATCGCCCGCCAGTTGCAGATTGCCAATCGGGCTTTGCTGCGTGGGTCGCAGCTGATCAATCCCGGGTGTCACGGAAAAGACGGCACGCCGCTCAATCACCAGTCGCCCCCGCAACAGCTGGGCGTCTCGAGCCTCCGGCCACGTTTGGCGCAGTTCATCGGCCACCTGATTCACGATGGCGTTCTGGTCTGCGGACTCGATGTCGCGACTGGCGCTGATAACGACCTGACAGTACCAGGGATCACCCGGTTCGGCTTCTCCCGTAGAGCGGTTGAACATCCACTGACTCAGACGGTCGACCAGTACCGCGTTCGGCATTGAAGTCAATGGCCGGTCGAACCAAAGGTGTACGCTGGCAATCGGAGCCGTTTCGATTTGCGAGAAAGCCGGCCAGCCCGACTGGTCGACTCCACTGGCATCGAGGAGCGATTTCAGCCGGTAAGGCGGAATAGCCACGATGACGTCCTCGGCCGGGATCTCTTCGCCGCGACGCGTTGTAATGTGTGAGATGAGCTGTTGTTCGAGTGTCAGATTCTCGACGGGGGCCGAGCGATCGATGACGACGCCTCGACTGGCGAGAAAGTCCGAGGCAATCTCATCGTTGAGGCGGGTCAGTGATTCTGTGGGGACCAGGACCTCCCAGCCGGTGCGATTCCTCGCGAATCCATCGAGCAATACTTTGCGGGCGTAGCTGGCGTCGATTCGGTCGAGCGATTCGCTCAAGGCGCTGACGAGTACCAGATGCCAAAACCCGCTGCAGATCCGGGGCGTCTGGTAATGCTGTGTCAGCCAGTCGGAGAGGCGGACTCCGCGCAGCCTGGAACTCGACGTGCGTAGCAGGCTCGATAGCCCGAACAGCAGCCGCATCCGCTCGGATAGGCTCAGCCAATGCAGCGAAGCCATGGAGGGGAACAGATGTAGCGGAGCCGGGAGCGGAGCGGCTTTCATGACCGTCGCGTGGCCGGTTGTTCCGAGAAAGGTCAACGACTTCTCGCGCCGGAAGAGTCGCTCAGCTCCGATGGTCTGCATGAAATGAGCGAAGTTCGTGCAGCACCCCATGCTGACGTGCTGACAGTTGTCGAGCTCCTCGCCGTTTGTGGGGTCGACAAATGACGAGGCCCGGCCCCCCAGCTTCTGCCGTGATTCCAGCAAGCGGCAGGTCACCCCACGCGATGACAGACCCACTGCTGCCGCCAAGCCGGCGAGGCCACCACCGATGATCACGACAGGAGGAAATGTGGACATCTGGAAGTCTTTGTTGGCGTTCAGGCTCCAGCTTGCCTGGAGCACACTCACACTCACATGGAGCTTCAAACCGATCACTCAACGTCAGTGAGTTTCAAAAGTTCGTCAATGCGGAACTCTCTTCGAGATACGCTCGCCCTGGCTGACGCTTCGGGTTGGTGCGGGAAGCTGAGTCCTCCGAAGGCTGAACTGTTTCAGGAGGTCTCTGACGAAAGAGGTTCAATCCCCATGCAGTGAGCGCAGACGGCCGGATGTCCGCAGCATCCACTGGATGCGTTCAAACTCGTCGAGCCAGTCTTGCATCACGGACAGGGCCAGGTCATCACCGAGGGCGATCCCTGTCGAGCAGGCGTTCCCCACCAGTGAGCCGACCAGCGACCGATACTTGGACAGCGTGCGGTCGCCGTACCGGCCGCAAACGTAACCATCCTCGCTGAGGAAAACGACTGATGGGACACGAGCGGCTCCGCAGGTGGCCATGGCCTGCCCGAGGTCAGGATTCGCATCCCGGTCAAAGAAGCGAATGTCGAGCTGCGGGCACGCCTGGGAAAAGTGCTCGAACATCGGACACTGATTGACGCAGTCACCGCACCAGGTCCCCGCCAGCACGATGACCTTCATCTGACGCGTGAAGGAGCCGAGCAGGGCCTTCTGTATGTCGTTCAGCGAAACACAGTGGAAGAAGTCGTTCCAGCGCTGACGCTGATCGGGTGAGCCATACTTGTTCAGGAAGTCGGCGTAAGGCAACCCTTCCGCGAATTTGGCAGCGAAATCCATGCGATTCAGTCCTGTGTCGTGTCCGAGGGGAGGGCGGTGTCGATGAGCATCCTCGCGTGATGGGTGATCTTGTCAAGCGCTGACTGAAAATCACGGGCTGCTGTTTGAGATTCCAGCAGCAGCGGATGATGCAGCATGACGATCCGGGAGCAGGCCTGAGTGGCGTGAGTCAATGGTCCGCCAGCACGAAAGCGGCTGCGGGCGTGAATGAGGTGCAGGCCCGCAAAGCCCGGATCGATCGCGATCCCCTCAGCTCGCATGGCTCGGCAGAAACGCTCGCGAGGCAGTCCCTCCAGGCCCGCATTGTCGTACCAGAATCCCAGCTTGTAGAAGGCTGGAGCGTTTTGATTGGTCGCTCTGTCAGTCGTGAGGTGAGACCGGCAGAGAGGAGCGAGGGGGGGCGATGTCTGTTGTTCACGAGCGAGTTGCGAAGAGATCTCTAAGACGGCTTTTGTTCGCGTCGCGTGATCGTGCTTCAATTGCTTCCACTGAGGCAGCAATAACGCGGCCTGCATTTCGGAAAGCGGGTAGGCCTCGTTGCCGCGCTGGTGGTAGAGCTTGATCCGCTGGGCAATCTCGGGCCGTGAAGTCAGAACCGCTCCCCCGCGCCCCGCTGTGACAAGTTTGGAACCACCAAAGCTGAGCGTGGCGACATCTCCCCAGGCTCCGGCGGGGCGGCCAGCGATCACTGCTCCCGGGGACTGGCAGACATCTTCGATCAGGGCGACACCGCGGCGGTCGGCGATCTCTCGCAGGGCAGGCATGTCGACCAGTCCTCCCTGCAGATGCGAGGCGATGATGGCCCTGGTCTTGTCCGTACACGCCGCTTCCACCGCCGAGACTTCCAGCTGTGCATCGTCGGCACGGCAGTCGATCAGGACCGGGACGGCTCCCAGCAGGACGACGTTCGTGAAGTTCGCTTTGAAGTCGTAAGCGGACAGAATCACCTCATCGCCCGGTCCGACGGAGAGACCTCGCAGGGCCAGTTCCACCGCAGCTGTCCCACTGGCACAGAGTTGGACGTGGTCCCTTTGCAGGTCTTGTGACAGAGCGGCGATCAATATTCCCGTATGCGGCCCATGGTAGCGGCCCCAGTCACCGGACTCAGAGAGGGCCAGCAGGACTGCGTCAGTCTCCGGGGTACGCCTCGGCCATACCGGTGGACCAGCAGGTCGAACCGGAACACCACCAAGCAGAGCAGGGGAGTCAGTGGGCATGAGGGGGCGCAAAACGGTCAGTGGGCTGATCACAGATGACCTGAGTGTCATGGATTTGGTCACTCACTGCCAGTTCATGGTTCCACTCACTTTCACTCCTTTCTTTGATGGCGACCGATCCCGGTGTTGCTCGCAAACTGGATCGGTCGATATCTTATGAAGGTGCGCTTATGCATTTGAGGGAGCCCGAGATGACCGTGCCGACAAGTACCCCGCATACACGAGCTGCATTTGCAGACCTGTGGGGAACGGTCCGCGAAGGGTTGACGCTTGATTCACGACGCAATTTTCTGAAAGTCGGTCTGGCGGGGTTGGCTGGGCTGTCATTGCCCCGCCTTCTTGAGCAGCGGGCTGCTGCTGGTCCGGCGAAGGCCCCCGATGGCAAGAGCGTGATCCTGCTGTGGATGGCGGGCGGACCGAGTCACATTGATACCTGGGACTCGAAGCCCGACCGTCCCTGGAACAATCGCGGGCCGTTTGGCGTGACGCAGACCAAGATCCCCGGGGTCGTGATCTGTGACCGCCTGCCGAAACAGGCGGCGATGCTCGACGACATGACGCTGATTCGTTCAGTGGATTGTCGGTTCAGCAATCATGAACCCAACATGGTGATGCAGTCGGGGCATCCGGAAGCGGAACTCCGACTCAATCCGCAGGGTGACAAGTACCCTTCGATCGCGTCGGTCATCGCGAAACACCATGGTCCAAATCACCCGGGGATGCCTGCGTACGTTGCGTTTCAGACGGGACGATCACATATCGGTTACGGCGGCTGGCTGGGCAAGCAGTACGATCCGTTTATTGCCAACCGGGCGTCGAAGTTGCCGGTCTACACTAACGTCGGCGTTGATACCGGGCAGGTGACCGGCGCGGATCTGTTCCAACTGCCGAAGTCGTTGTCGGTGACGAGGCTCAAGGACCGGCAGACGCTGGCTCAGGATTTTGATCGGATGCGCAGCGGACTCGATCAGTCGGGAATCATGGACGCCAGCTCGGTGTATCAGCGGCAGGCCCTCGACATGCTGGTCGGGAGGCAGGCTCAGACGGCTTTCGACATCAGTTTGGAATCCGATGAATCGCGATCACTCTACGGCTCGCATCTCTGGTGTCAGCAGGCCCTGATTGCGCGGCGACTGGTGGAGCGCGGGGCTGCGTTCGTCACCCTTGATCTCAGCTATCACCCCTCTTCCGGAACATGGGATACCCACGGGGACAACATTCCCCCGTACGGCGGAATCTCGAAAGGGCTGGGGCCGCTGTTGCCGCTGTTCGATCACTTGCTCACGACGCTGGTCGCGGATCTGAAAGCCCGCGGGCTGCTCGATAAGGTGCTGGTGATCGCGATGGGGGAGTTTGGCCGCACGCCATTTATGGGCTCGCAAGGCAGCTCCGATGGTCGCGATCACTGGCCGAACGTGTCCTCGATCTGCCTGGCCGGAGGTGGTCTGCGTCACGGGCAGGTCATTGGTAAGTCCGACCGCGACGGAGCCTTGATTGCCGAACGACCGGTGACTCCAGCAGATCTGGCTGCGACGATTTACCGCCACATGGGCGTGCCGCAGGAAACGCAATTCCTCGACGACAGAGGACGCCCGAATTTCGTCGTCCGGGATAACGGCCAGCCGATCACGGAATTGTTTTAGATCAGTGTTCCCCTCTTCACTCCCCTCACCGTTGCATGCCCCGTTTTTGTCAGCCGAGGATCGGGGTCACGACCTTCCCGGCGACATCGGTCAAACGATAATCGCGACCGGTGTGGCGGTAGGTCAGCTGGGTGTGGTCGAGGCCCATCAGGTGCAGGATCGTGGCGTGGAAGTCATGGACGTGGACCGGATCGCGGGCCACGTCGATCCCATACTCATCCGATTCACCGTACGTCATCCCCGGCTTCACCCCCGCTCCCGCCAGCCAGGACGAAAAGACCCAGTGGTGATGCTCGCGCCCCTTGGCACCTGCAACGGAGTTGAAGGGGGTACGGCCGAACTCGGTCGTCCAGACGACCAGCGTATCATCCAGTAGACCACGACGTTTCAGGTCCTTGAGCAACCCTGCCACGGCCTGGTCAACGTTCTTGGCGAGCGGCGCATGTGTCTGCATATCGCCGTGGGCGTCCCAGTTGTTGGATGACCCCACATCGATCAACTCGACAAACCGTACGCCACGTTCCGCCAGCCGGCGGGCGACAAGGCACTGCCACGCGAAGCCTTCGGTACTGCCGCGCGTCAACCCGTAAAGCGCGTGCGTCTCATCACTTTCTTTCGACAGATCGAACACTTCGGGCATCTCCGCCTGCATTCCGAAGGCGGTTTCAAAGGACTTGATGCGTGCCGCCAGTTGCGGATCGGTGGAACGGGTGGCGAGGTGGCGTTCGTTCATCTTGGAGAGCAGGCCCAGTTCGAGCTCCTGCAGACGGCTGCTGGCGGCACGGCGCTGGATGTTGGCGACTGGCTCGGGACCGGGAACAACGAGCGTGCCCTGATGCGAACCCGGAAGGAAATCACTGCCCCAGACCTGGCCTCCGGCGTACGGGGACTTCGGCGCGATCACGACGAAGGAAGGGAGATTCCGGTTCATCGTGCCCAGGCCGTAGCTGACCCAGGATCCGATACTGGGGCGGGCAAAGGTGAACGACCCGGTGTGAATGCCGAGTGTGGCCTCGTAATGATTGGTATGGTCCGACTTCATCGAACGAATGACGCACAGGTCATCGACACACCCCGCCATGTGGGGGAACAGTCCGCTGACTTCCGTACCCGATTGACCATGCGGAGCGAACTCCCATTCCGGTCGTTTGAGGAACATGTGGAAGTCCCCCTTGCGCCCCTGAAACTCGTTCACGGGAATTGTTTTTCCAGCGTCGGCAAAGAGCTTGGGCTTGGGGTCCCAGGAGTCGACATGCGAGACGCCGCCACTCATATAGAGGAAAATCACCCGCTTGGCCTTGGGGGCAAAATGCGATGGCCGGGGCGATAGCGGGTCGGCCGATGCCGATGTCCCTGCTTCATCCGCCAATAGCTGGGAGACAATCCCCGGAAAGAGGATCGATCCGCCAATCATGGAGCGGAGGACGTTCCGGCGCGTGGGGTTGAAACGTTGGGGAGTGTTCATGGTGTCAGTTCTCTCTGAGCTCGCCCTCGCTGACGCTTCGGGTTGGTTGAAGCGTCAGTCGACGTGAAGGAACTCGTTGCTGCCAATCAGCGTGCGGAGGTAGGCGGCCAGGGAGCGGGCTGGGATGTTGTCGAGTTGATTAGCGGCCAGTTCAGCGCGGTAGGCCGCCAGGAACTCGAGGGCATCGGCCAGCTCGCTGGAGTTCGGTGCATGGCCGAAGGCGGTGAGCCAGGCCCGCTCGATCCACTGCGTTTCATCACCGCCGTCCGACTGAATGCGGGTGGCCCAGTGTTCCGACTTGGCGTGGATCATCGGATCGTTCAGGAAGAAGAGAGCCTGCGTCGGCACAGTGGTCCCCAGCCGGTCAGCGGTCGACGCATTGGGATCCGCTCCGTCGAACAGGGCCAGGAAAGGGTGCCGTTTCAGCCGCTGGGTCATCAGGTAGATGCTGCGTTTGTTATGGTCGTAAACTGCACTGAACGGGCCATGCTGCGAGTAGCCCCAGCTGATTGGTGATGGGAAGGGGTGTTCGTGTCCCGGAACGCGGTCAAGATCTCCGCTGACATCGAGGATGGAGTCACGGATCTCCTCGGCACTCAAGCGACGGCGGGCGAATACCGCGTAGAGATCATGGGCATCTGCGGAGTGGAGAGGAGCGGCTGAGTCCTGGGGAATGTCGGAGGCCAGCTGATAGGTCGCACTCAGCATGATCAGGCGGTGCATCGCCCGAATCGACCAGCCATTCTTCACGAACTGTGTCGCCAGATGGTCGAGCAACTCGGGGTGGGTCGGCGGCATGCCCCGCATCCCAAAGTCGTTCGGTGTTTTGACCAGCCCGCGTCCGAAGTGGTATTGCCAGATCCGATTGGCCATCACTCGAGCGGTCAGCGGGTTCTCCGGTTGGGTAATCCACTGTGCCAGTTCGAGCCGACCGCTGCCGGATGCCTGGGGACCGAGTGGTCCTCCGCCAAGCACCTGAATGAAGCCACGTGGGACCTCAACACCCGGCTGGGATGGTTCGCCTCGCATCTGCATGCGGACATTGTGCGGAGTACCTTCGGTTACTCCGTAGGTCATCTCGAACGGACCATTCACGAGCAATACATTGAGTTCTTCCGTCTGCTTAGCTGCCTGATCCTTGATGTCGGCCAGCTGTTGTCGCAGGGCGGCAATCTGATTGCGGCGGAAGACCTGGGCCTCGCTTGTTGGAGACGGAGTGGTTTCACCGAACGGGCGCAGAGCGGTATCGCTGACGAAGAAGTTGTCGGCATCGAGGGCCGGGCGGACGCCTCCGATGTGGCCGTAGCTGTCGATAAACGTGTGGTCGAGCGTGCCATCCCAGCCAGTCGCGAACTGTCCACTAAAGTCGACCTTACGATCATCCGAAGCAAGGACACCGATGTAGGTCTTGGCATTCACATCGAGTGTCAGCTGGACCTGGTACCACTGCCCGATGTTGAGTGGAGCAACCGGCTCGCGGGCATCTCCGCTCCGGCGGAAGAACTCTGCTCCGTTGAAAAAGAGTTCCACAGCTGCGGAGTTCCCCGGACCGTGGCCGATGTAGTAACGCCACGATCCATTGCCTCCCGCGTCCTGGCTGGCACAGCGGAAGTCGAATGCGACAAACAGGTGGCCATCCTTGTCAGGCTTGGTGTTCGGGAGCGGCTGGCCGAAGCCGTCATACTCGCCCCGATTAGGCATGTGGATCCCGATCGTCCCGGGAGCGAAGAGGTTCTCGAAGGGGCTTTGCGAGTTCGCAGAAACTGACACCACACTGTTCGGGCCAGCCCCCCATGGTGTGGTTGGTGCCTGATCGGCGGTCTGCAGTTCCACATCTCCATCGATGCCGGTCAGCGACTGCAGCTGAGTTGTGATCGCTGCGGGATCAATTCCTCCGGCGAGGGCAGCCAGTGACGGAGGTTCAGTCGTGGCCGGTGCGATGGGGGCGTCCTGGACTCCCAGGTTGTCATACGAGATCGCGGGGGATTTCGATTCCGCAGTCCCGGTCGAGGTCAGCTCGACGAAGTCAATGACGCCGTTCCATTGAGGCGAGAGTGGTTTCACGGGGAGATCGGATGCTGATTCGGTCGATGCCAGCCGTCCGGTCCATGTGCCCTGTTTCAAGTTGAGAACCAGTTGCAGATTATGCCACTGCGTGGCCTGCACGTTCGCCAGTTTTTCGGTCGTCTCGCCATTCTTCAACGAGACTGCGGTGGGTGAAATCAACAGTTCGACAGCGGGGGAGGCTCCGAGAGCTCCGAGCGAGAATCGGTGTTCGGCTGTTTCTCCCTCACCCGCAGCTGCGATGCGGAAGTCGAGGCTGGCAGAGATCTGCTCGGTGTCCTCCCTCGTGTGACGGGGGCGGATCGATTGTGCGATCCGGTAGACACCAGTTCCTGCGGGAACATTCGCGCCGACCTTGCCGAGCGGGTAGAGGTTTTTGAAAGGGCTCTGAGCCGCAGTGGTCACCTCAATCCGACCCTCGTAAAGCCATGGCGGGACCAGCACACCGTTGCTGCCCCCCGCTGCGGGGGCCTGCATCTCAAAATCGCCATCCATATCGGCCAGCGAGCGGAGTACAGCTCCTGGAACAGGTTGCTTCAACTTGGAAAGCGAGTTGGAGAGGGCTGCCACGCGGTTCTCAAAATCCCGCCATTTCTGCTGGGCATCGCTCACGGGAATGAGCGGGGCCATTAGACGGAACTTTGATTTTTGCTCCGAGCCGGGGAACGCATACCGGCTGCTGTCGAAGATCCCGTACAGACCGTAGTAGTCCTGCATCGAAATCGGGTCGAACTTATGATCGTGGCAACGCACGCAACCTATGCTCAGGCCAAGAACTGACTGGCCCAGATTGTCGAGAGTGTCCTGGATGGTCAGGTGGTGATAATTCTCGGAGTCGAAACCAAAGCGACGCGAGATCGCCAGATAGCCGGTGGCTGTGACGCGCTCGGCATATTTCTCAGGAGGTCCTTGAGCGGCCAGGATGTCTCCGGCGATCTGTTCTCGCAGGAATACGTCATAGGGCTTGTCCTGGTTGAAGGAGTCAACGACATAGTTGCGATAACGCCAGGCGAGGGGCACCGGATAGTCGGCTGTCTCTCCCGCGGTGTCAGCGTAGCGGACAACGTCGAGCCAGTGACGCCCCCATTGCTCACCGTATGCGGGGGACTGGAGCAGTCGTTCCACCACGGTTTCAAAGGCCTGCGTTGAGGTGTCCTTGAGAAATGTATCGACCTCAGCTGCCGTGGGGGGCAGGCCAGTCAGGTCGTAGGTCGCCCGCCGGATCAACGTCGGTTTGTCTGCGGGCGGGGCGGGGCGGACTCCGGCAGCTTCCTGTCTGGCTCGAATAAAGTAGTCGATGCTCGTCTTCGGCCAGGTCGTATCAGCGATGGTGGGGAGTGGGACATCTTTGACCGGTTGGTAGGCCCAGTGCTTCTCGCCGACGAACTTGGCTGTAGTCTCCGGCCACTGGGCTCCCTCTTTGATCCATTGGGCAAAGTCAGCAAGCTGGTCAGCACGGAGGGCTTTGTCTTTCTCGGGCGGCATCGCGGAGACGTCGTCACTCTTCCGGGTGATCGCCTTCAGCAGCAGGCTCTCCTCCGGATTACCCGGGACGATGGCTGGGCCAGAGTCACCACCCGTCAGGAGAGCTTGTCGCGAGTCGATCCGCAGGTTACCTCCGGTCTTGCTGTCTCCGTGGCAACGAAAGCATGTCCCCGCGAGGACGGGCCGGATCTTGGCTTCAAAGTGATCCGCCTGTTCGTCCGCAGACAAGGATCCCGACAGGATCGTCTCCGCGAACATGAACAAGGCCACACTGGTCAACCATCTCATTGACGCGACTCCAGGTTGCGGTACGGATAGGACTTCCGACCGGTCGTTCTATTGTACCTGAGTGAGTGAGATGTCACAGCATTGGAGGGGGAGACGGGGAGAGTGGGAGAGGGTGCGATTTACAGAGGGGTGTATTGAGCTCTATTTGTCCTCGACGTTCGACACGGTCACGAATCCCGTTACGATCTGGGGTCCGCGAACTGGTGGCAATTCTGTGTGTCCTGCCCGGTTCACTTCCATTTCGACCTGACAGACGGAATCTCTCTTGGACTGGCCCGCTGATCTTGATGAACGCATCGCACTCTCCATGCGTTGGGATCAACACCGACTCACGCGCAGCTGGAAAACCGTCCAACAGCTGAGGTCGCAGCAGAAGTCATTTGACCAGTCGCTGACGAAGCTGTTGCAGGAGGTCGATAAATCGACCCGGATGCGGGAGCAGCGAGCCGGTGATGTGCCGCAGCTGGAGTACGATGCTGAGCTGCCGATCATAGCCAAACGCGAGGAGATTCTCGCCGCGATTCGTGACCATCAGGTCATCATCGTATGTGGCGAAACTGGTTCGGGGAAATCGACCCAGCTGCCAAAGATTTGTTTGGAGGCGGGACGCGGTGTTGTCGGCATGATCGGCCACACCCAGCCGCGTCGGATCGCCGCTCGCTCGGTGGCGGCCCGCCTGGCGGAAGAACTGAAAATCAAGCTCGGGACACAGGTCGGCTACAAGATCCGTTTCAATGACATCTCCAGCCCGAGAACGCTGATTAAGTTGATGACCGATGGAATTCTGCTGGCAGAGACACAGAACGACCGCTACCTCGAACGCTATGACACGATCATTATCGACGAGGCCCACGAGCGTTCTCTGAACATCGACTTCCTGATGGGGTACCTGCGACGAATCCTGCCCAAGCGTCCCGACCTGCGGGTCATCATCACCTCAGCCACGATCGACGCCCAACGCTTCGCTGAGTTCTTCGCTGGTACCGACACCGTCACGCTGTCCCCGTCTGCCCCGCAACGTCCTCCTGTTCCGGTCCTCGAAGTCTCGGGCCGCTCCTACCCAGTGGAGGTTCGTTACCGTCCGCCAGAACATGAGGGGGACGACGACGAAGTCGACTGGTCGCAATCGATTGGCGACGCCATCGACGAACTGGCTCGCGAAGGGAGCGGTGACATCCTGGTCTTCCTGCCGACCGAACAGGAAATTCGTGAAATCGCGAAAACGCTTGGTGGGCGGGGGAGGGGAGGAGAGACACTTGAACTCCTCCCACTTTATGGTCGCTTGTCAGAAGCGGAACAGAACCGGATCTTTTCACCATCCCGCAATCGTAAGGTAGTTCTCGCCACGAATGTCGCGGAGTCCTCATTGACGGTCCCGGGCATTCATTACGTGATCGACACGGGAACAGCCCGCATCAGCCGCTATGCCCCGCAGTCGAAGGTCCAGAGACTGCCAATCGAACCGATCTCGCGGGCGAGTGCCGATCAGCGGAAGGGACGTTGCGGCCGTATCGCGCCGGGCATCTGTATCCGGTTGTATTCCGGAGACGATTTCCAGCAGCGCGAGGCCTACACTTCGCCCGAGATTCTGCGGACGAACCTGGCTTCGGTGATCCTGCAGACGAAATCGCTGGCTCTGGGCGATCTGGCTGACTTTCCGTTGCTTGATCCTCCCTCGGCGTCGTCGATTCGGTCGGGCGAGCGGTCGCTCTTTGAACTCGGGGCACTCGACGAAGAGGGAAAGCTCACTCCGGTCGGTCGAACGCTGAGTAAGTGGCCCGTTGACCCCGGCATCGCCCGCATGATCCTGGCTGCCGACGACGAACAATGTCTCGAAGAGGTCCTGATCATCGCGTCGGCCCTCGAAATCCGAGACCCGCGTGAGCGGCCGGTCGACAAGCAGTTCGCAGCTGACTCCGCCCACCAGAAGTTTGCCGACGAGCGGTCAGACTTCATGTCATTCCTCAAGCTGTGGGACTTTGCCCGGGAACAGGAAGAGAAGCTCTCGCGTGGTCAGTTTCAGAAGATGTGCCGCCAGAACTTTCTGTCGGCTCTCCGGCTGCGCGAGTGGGCCGACCTGACACGTCAGCTGAAACAGATTGCCGAAGAGCATGGGCTGAAACCAACGAATCGCAAGAATCAGCCCGATGCGATTCATCGGGCCGTCCTCACCGGTCTCCTGTCGAATATCGCTCTCAAGGGCGAAAAGAACGACTATACCGGAGCAGGGAATCAGTTGCTGAATCTCTGGCCGGGATCGGTTGCCTACAAGACGAAACCTCGCTGGATTGTGGCCGCTGAGCTGGTTGAAACGACCAAACGCTACGCCCGCGTGATCGCTCCTGTCGATCCAATGTGGATTGAGCGACTGGCCACTCATCTCGTCAAGAAGACCTACAGTGATGCCGCATGGGACGCTCGCAGCGGAGCCGTCATGGCCACCGAGCGAGTCCTGCTCTTCGGGTTACCCATCGTCACCGGGCGGAGGGTCCGTTACAGCACTGTCGAGCCGGAGCTGTGCCGGAAGCTGCTGATCGAGCATGTTCTTGTCCATGCGGAATACCAGGGGCCGGAGTTGTTCCACAGGCAGAATGCCACTTTGAAAGAGGAGTTGGCAGATTGGCAGGCGAAGCTGCGCCAGTCGCAGCTGTTCGCGAGCGAAGAGGCTCAGTTCGCGTTCTTTGATTCGCAGCTGCCCGCTGATGTCGTCGATGTCCATGCCCTGCGTCGGTGGCTCAAGTCGGTGGAGAAATCCCAGCCGAATGCCCTCTGTTTGACACGCGAGGTGTTGCTCGCGGACCCCGAGATCGCACTCCCCAAGGAAGCGTTTCCGGATCAACTCTCGGTCGGTCGACTCAATCTGCCGATCGAGTATGCCCTCGAACCTGGGAAGGACTCCGACGGGCTGACCATCACCGTCCCACGGGCTGGAATCGGCCAGCTGTCGGCAGAGCGGCTCAACTGGCTCGTCCCCGGACTTCTGGAAGAGAAGGTGACCGCACTCATCAAATCACTACCGAAGGAGCTGCGCCGACTCTTTGTTCCGGTGAATGATGTCCTGCCGAAGATTATTCCGCTGCTCAAGCACGGCGAAGGGTGTCTCACTGAACAGCTGGCCGCGGCTCTGCGGAAGTTCTCGGGCGAGCATGTTCCTGTCACCGCATTTGAAGAAGCCCGCGTGCCTGACCACCTGCGGATCAACATCCGTATGGTCGACGACAATGGAGCGGTGATTCAGGAGAGTCGCGACCTGCAGGAGCTGCAGCGCGGAGTCCGGTCACAGGCCGACTCGTCAGTGGTCACGCTGGATGAGAAGAACTGGAATCGCACCGGAATTACGGACTGGACGGACTTTGAACTCCCGGCCGAGATCACGATCAATCGCGGTGGAATCGATGTGCGGGCTTTCCCCATGCTGGTCGACAAACGCGACTCCGTCTCGCTGCTGCTGGCCACCGATGCGGCCCATGCCGAGCGGGAAACACGACGGGCTCTGGTGCGGCTGCTGTTGATCGCCGAGCCCAAACGCATCAAGGAACAGGTCGACTGGCTTCCCCGTTTTCAGCAGATCTGCGTCTTTGCGACAACACTGCCCGACCATAAGGAATTCAAGTCGCAGGTCCAGTGGCGACTGGCCGAACGCTCGCTGGCCTTTGACGGTCCATTGCCACATAACGCGGTCCAGTATCGCGAGTACATGAAGCGGGCCCGCAGCCAGATGTCGGTGGCGACCCAGGATCTGTCAAAGTTCCTTGAGCCGTTGATGACGGCGTATCACCAGACTCGCCGAATGATCAATCAGCAGAGCGGTTCGACACTTCAATATGCGATCGACGATACCCGTAAACAGCTGGAATCTCTGTTTTCGCCGGGCTTCATGAGCCATGTTCCGTGGCCGTGGCTGGTGCAGTATCCCCGGTATCTGAAGGCGATTCAGCTGCGCTGGCAGAGGATTACCAGTGGAGGCTACGACAAGGACCGTGCGGCGTTTTCGACTCTGACCGGCCATCTGGAACGCTGGCGACAGCATGTTCAGCGTCACACGCCGCGTCCCGACTTTGATCCGTTTACTCCGCAGGTGCGGTGGCTCATCGAAGAGGCCCGCGTGGCCGCCTTCGCCCAGCAGCTCGGCCTGGGGGTTGCGGTCTCCGACAAAAAGATCATGGACGCCTTTATGGCGGCGCGGTAATTCCAGGGCAGTGGGGCGTTCTCTATCCAGTCGGGGTGAGCCATACGATTGTTCGGCCACCTGGATGTTACAATTCCAGGCGACTTGATCACTCGTGCCTCAGGTGCCCCACGCAACATGCCACAGCAAGACGTTCTGATTATCGGTGGAGGAATCGTCGGTCTCGCGACAGCCTGGAGGCTGCTCCAGCAGAGGCCATCGCTGCGTGTAACTCTGCTGGAGAAAGAAACTCGTGTGGCCCAGCATCAGACCGGGCACAATTCGGGCGTCCTGCATTCGGGGATCTACTACCGCCCCGGTTCGCTCAGGGCCAGAAATTGCCGCGAAGGGCGGCAGGCGATGGTTGAGTTCTGTCGGGAAGAGGGAATCCCACACGAGATCTGTGGCAAGGTCATCGTCGCGACCAGGCAGGAGGAGATTCCTCAGCTGCTCAAGATTTACGAGCGGGGGATCGCCAATGGGGTGAAATGTGAGCTGATTGATCTGCCCCGGCTGAGGCAGCTGGAGCCAGCGGTCAATGGAGTGCGGGCGCTGCATGTCCCCGAGGCGGGGATTGTCGACTACAAGCAGGTGGCCGCTCGATTGTCCGAGAAGATCGAGCAGGCCGGTGGGCACGTCTGGACAGGGGCCGAAGTCGTCGGCGCGGAGACACGGGAGTCGGAGGTCGTCGTACGCACCCGCGATGGGCGAGAATTTCTGACGAGGGTTCTGGTGACCTGTGCCGGGTTACAGGCTGATCGAGTGGGCACGATGGCGGGGTGCCATGTCACGTCGCGAATCGTGCCGTTTCGGGGTGAGTATTTTGAACTCCGGCCCGAGGCGGAGCACCTGTGCCGGAACCTGGTCTACCCTGTGCCCGACCCCGAGTTTCCATTTCTGGGAGTTCACTTCACCCGCATGATTGGTGGGGGCGTGGAGTGTGGTCCGAATGCAGTACTCGCCTTTCGACGCGAGGGGTACAGCAAGTATGACTTGTCCGTGGGCGATCTGGCGGAAACGCTGCTTGATCCCGGGTTCCGCAAGCTGGCGTGGAAGCACTGGCGATCGGGAGCTGCGGAGATGTGGCGGTCGTGGAACAAGTCTGCTTTCGTGACGGCGTTGCAGAAGCTGATTCCTGCGGTGACGAGCGACATGCTGCTCCCGGCTGCAGCGGGAGTGAGGGCGCAGGCTCTGAATCCCGATGGATCACTGGTCGACGACTTCTTGATACTCGATGGAGCGCGAGTGGTCTCGGTTCAGAACGCTCCGAGTCCGGCGGCGACTGCGTCGCTCAATATCGGACAGTTGATCGGCGAACGCGTGCTGGCCAAGCTGGAATAGAACATCACGTCGAAAGCGATGAGTCCCGCAGGGGCGGAAAACTGAATCAGTCGTGGTGGGCGGAATGCTTGCCGCCGCGGACCAGATGGCGAACCAGATTGCGGAGATTCGGCCTCAATGCCCCCGCCGTTTTGAGGAACGACGAAAACGATCCCAGCGTATTCTGGGGGTAAACACAGATCGAACGATTCTGATACTGCGGGCGGAAACGGCTCTTGAAGAAGTCCTGACCTGCGGTGTTGAACATGAAGTTCAAACGTTTGTACCACGTTTCCAGCAACCAGCGAATGCGTTTGTCGGTATGTATCGTCTGGTCACTCTGGACACCTCGTCCGGGGACGACACAGAGGGAGGCCTGCTCGACCCCCTCGCCTTGCATGATGTCCATCACCGCCCGGAAGAGAAAGGGGATCGTGCCCCGTGGGGCCGTACGCCGTTTCCGGTAAGTCTCGAAAGCCCATGACTTTCCATTAATCATGGGGCTGGTGGAGAGGAAGCCCTCGATCCGGTGTGTTTCTCGATTTCGAGCGACAAACAGTCGGCGGCGATGCAGTGAACGGGAGTTAAATTCTCCTTCGAGGAGCTTGAGCGGCTTGGAGTAGACACGGTCGCTCAAGTCGTCATCGTGGATTTCATCGAGCTGGCTGGCGAGTTCCAGCTGGGTCTGGGAATCCGAGACCTCGATCACTTCCAGACCAGCTCGGATGCAGTAATTGGTCTGCCTCCGCACCCATTCATAGGCCGATCCCTTCCAGCTGAGGCTGGTGAGATCAATGATGGGCTCTTCGCCGAATTTGTTGATCGCGTAACCCGCGCGACGATACTCGTCCAGTTCATGGTCGCAGACCGAGTAAACCAGGACTGTCTGACGCTGCTGTTCCGAGAATTTCTTCAGCCACTGAACCATCTGCGGCTTGAGATCGGGGTGGGCAATGATTCCACCGGGGAAATGCCAGAATCGGCCATCCCGGTGCAGATTCAGCATGCCATTCCCGCACGGGGTCCGCATCACCGTCCCTTGAGTACAGACGACGTCGTAGGTTTCCGGAGCTTGCCCGAAGGTGAATGCGGACGATTCGAGATGGGACTTTTCCGGTGAGGAGAGCGATGAACGTTCCTGGACAAGCCATTTATCAGCCTGACTGGTCTCAGCTGAAAGCATATCACTCCGATAAAATGCCGGGCTGAACGGACCACGGAGCGTGCTGGGGGAATGCACAGTTGATCTGAGGAGGGTGTTTGACATTGTACCGGGGCCTCCATGCGGGCGGCATCTTTGCGGAGCGGCAAAATCGACGAGGTGGCAACCTGGTCAAAGTGGGTCACTCTGAACCGATTGTGTCGATAAAATGGAAATAATCAATCCACGATTCGTCCTGAACCAAGCCTGGGTGTTTAAACTGGTAATCACCCGTCCCCCGACGCTGTGTCTCTGACTTCATGTAGGCTTCCCAGGTCTGAGGGGGGAGCCTCAGTAGACGAGGCGGGCCGATCACCCCCTCTCTTCGGCGTGCTCGCCACAGGAAGTTGAGCCCAGCTAGCTCCTGATCCAGTAACTCCAAGAAATTTCTGGCGACTTCTGCCTCGGGCAGGTCGCTGATTTCGACCAGAA
Organism: Planctomycetota bacterium; assembly: GCA_003669575.1. Taxonomy (GTDB): domain Bacteria; phylum Planctomycetota; class Planctomycetia; order Planctomycetales; family Planctomycetaceae; genus TH-plancto1. Next base: position 21,834 of record QWOR01000132.1, read on the forward strand.
AGTCGTATCTTTGCCCTTCGGCGGACTTTCGCCGGGGCACTCCAGTGATCAGCCCCAGACTGACGCCAAGGTGTTGAGCCGCCCGATGAGCTGCCTCGACGATCTGGTGTTCAGTGACTTTTTCACCCTCCAGATCGCCTACGCGGTCATATTTCTGTCGGAATTCGACCAATGGAGCCTGCCCCCGGAAACCCCGGCAACGAATCGTGTCCCCAATGTCGAAGCGGAAATACCCCGCCGAATTCGTGATCAGTAGCCGGTAATCCTGTCCTTCGGTCAGCTCGCGGCCTTCCAGGGCCTCGGCGGCGGCGTTTCCCTGCTCATCGAGCGGGAGGAACTCGTAAAAGCCCGCGCCGATCGACGGAACACCCTCAGGTTTGCCATCCTCCAGCGGAATCGTGTGCCGTCCTTCACTGGAGACAAGCCCCATGTCCCGCATCGGCGATGCTCCAAAGTAGTCCGCCAGATACCGGGACTGGAATCCGGCAGTTCCTCCCAGCCAGCAACCGATGACTGGCTGGTTCCAGTAGTCCCGGGGAAGCAACTGTCCGGTACGGTCTACTATGGATTGCAGCTTCTGACCGCAGGCTGCGTCGGCCCGCAGGTACGACCGGGTCAGTATCTCTCGCGTATGTGCCGGGATGTTCATCTCGCTCGACAAGGTGCCGTGAATGACATCGCGAATCATCGACTCTTTGAATTCGTTGCCGATCTCAGCGAGCCGGATCAATGATCCGGGGTTCATCAGGATGATCCAGCCGATGTTCTCGACGATGCTCAGACGCAATGCGGTGTAGTGCCGGGCGACTGGGTCGGTGATGTCATTGACGGTTTCGGGGATGGCGTAGTAGGGACGCAGCAGGGGGGATTGCCGTCGGGCGAGCAGGGCACTCACCATGCTGATCTGGTGTCCACCGGGAGTCCGTCCCATGTCCCACGTTCCCGCCATTTGCAGGATGGGGCGGGCGAAATGGTTGGGATGATCGGCAAAGAGCTTGATGCCCCAGGCGTCCCAGCCA
>QWOR01000267.1 GCA_003669575.1 Planctomycetota bacterium
GGGCCCCCGATTGTCATTCGTTCCAACGGCGATCTCAGCGTCCTGTCGAACGCTCATGCTGACAATGTGAACCGCGTCTCCGCCGACGTGCGGGGCCCGCGCCTCGACATGACATGGAGCGAGCCCCCCGAAGTGCAGAACTCCTTCCTCGAAGGTCGCACCTCGGTCACTCTCCGTCGCGAAGGTGACCGTGTCATCGCCACCGCCGAGCAGGTCCTCTTCCCGGAGAACGTAGGCGTCAAAGAGGCCGAGATTAAGCTGCCTGATGGATTCGAGCTGGATGAACTTTCCGGCTCTCTCGTTAAGGGGCACGAGGCGATTCCCGGTCGCAATGGCTGGCGCAAAATCAGTTTCCGTGAAAGCAGCGGCGAGCGAATCGACCTCAACTGGACACTCTCCGCTCCGTGCCCAATCGAAGGTGGCAAGCTCTCCATCGACGGCTGGGTCATCTCGGACGCGCGCAGCCAGGCAGGTCGGATCCGCCTGCAGGACTTTCCCGGTTACCAGATGGTGCCCCGGCTGAGTCAGTTTGTCCGTCGGGCCACGCCGAATTCTCCACAAACTCTAGAGTCGTTCGAGTTCACCAAACAGCCATTCCAAATTTCCTGGGATGTTCAGCGGGTCGCATCGAAGTTCTCCTCGCGTCCACATCACCTGCTGTTCATCGGGACCAGTCAGATGGTTCTCGAATCGAGGTTCCGCATCCAGACGGACACCGGCTCGCTGGAACAGATCGACCTGGGATGGAATACCGGGAAGGATGAGGGCTGGCGTCTCGACCCCGCATCGGTCTCGGGCGATGTGGTCATTCCATCCCACGGTGATCAGCTGAACCAGACGGGCCGGCTAATAGTCGGTTGGACTACTCCGAAGTCGGGCTTGATTGATCTCAACCTGCGATTCTTCCGCCCCATGCCCGCAGGCGCCATGACGGCCAGCGTAAATCTCCCTCAAATTCGGGGTTCACGCTCTCTGTCCGCCGACCTGTTGGTGGCAGCTGAGGATCAGTATGAGGTGACGCTCACGGGTCCCAAAGGGGCTGCTCTGCAGACTTCTGTCACAGATCCTGCCCGCATGGAGGGTATCGCCCCCGCGCTGGTCAGCCAGATCCAGCGGGCTGTCACCCTCGATCCTGACCAGGACCAGATCGAACTGAGCTGGAACGCCCGGGCACGAGTCGTCGAAGCGGACGCGGAAGTCGAACTGCGCCGCGCCACCGACGGACGAGTTCATGTGCAGCAGACCGTTCGATTCCAGTCTCGTTTCGGTCGACTTTCGTCGGTGCGATTCCAGTTGCCGAAATCGCTTCTCGCGCTGATTCCAGCGGGTGCAGCCAGCTCTGCCATCGGTGTCACGATCGATGGCCAGACGATGAAATCTCAGATCCACGACAGTGCCATCGAAACACAGCTGAACGAGCCTCGACTGGGAGAGATTCTGGTCACGCTGGAGTATTCGCTCCCTGTCTCGACGAGCTCGCCCAATTCGACCGTGGTTCCGGTGTTGATGTCGCTCGACACCAAGTACTCCTCAATTCGTGTCCGCATCCCCGAGGGAGAAACGCTTCGGGTCCCCCCCACAGCGGAAGGCTGGCAACCCGTACCCACCTCGCCTGACGCGACCGTCTGGGTCACCTCGTCAGCGAACCAGGTTCCGGTCATTCTTGATGCCGACCAGACCACCTCACCTCGATTCAGTGTCGATCGCGCCTATTACCGCACGCGGTTTGACAGTGCCGGACGAGTGGAGGGAGTTTGCGAACTTCATTGGTCGTCAGGCGATGTCAGAGGCCTGCCGATTACTTTGCCTCCTGAGAGCGAATATCTGGGGTCGATGTACAACGGAAAAAGCCTCGACGACACTCAGGTGTTCATTGATCAGCGAAACCCCTCACAGATTCAGTTCCGCCTGCCCGCTTCGCAAGACGGATCGCGGCTGGCGGTGGCCTACCGATCGACGAAACCTGCGTCATTCTCCCATCGCGACCTGCGGACCGTTCCGCTCCCGGTGCTCCCGAAGGATGTTTCCGTGGTGCGTTCGACCTGGGAGCTTGAACTTCCCTCGGGCCGCCACCTCTTCATGAGCCCTTCAGCACTCACCTCGGAGAACCAGTGGCGCCGCAGCGGGGCCTTCTGGTCGCGGTCTCCAACGGCAAGCTATGTCGCTGATCGCGAAGCTGCCACTACGGAAACACGACTGCTCCTGAATCGGTTAAAGACATCGCTGCCGGACGCGAGTCAGGTTTACGCCTTCAGCAGCATTGGTCCCATTGAGTCACCGCGATTCCAATCGATGACGCGGTCGCTCGTCGTGCTGGTGGGGGCAGGAATGACATTGGCGCTCGGCTTTCTGTTCTGGAGTCTCCCCATCGCACGTAACATGCTGGCCATGCTGCTGCTCGCCTTCGGGGTCAGCATCCTAAGCCTCTGGTTCCTCGAGCCGATCCAGCTGTTGTTGCAGCCGGCCTTGCTCGGGGCGGTCCTGGCTCTGCTGGCCACGCTGATTGATGTGAAGTCGCGACGACCGGGATTAGTGACATACCCATCGACTGTCATGCCATTCCCGACCTCAATTCCCGGCTCACAGACGTCCGGACAGCCTGGATCGTCCCAATCGACGGGCTCGCCACTGAACGAACAGGCCGCCGCCGGGAGAGGCAGTTCGGTCTCGCGGCAGCGATCGCATCCCATGACCCCGACTGCCATTTATCAGCCGGGACACTCCGAGGTGGGAAGCCCTCCATGACCAACCCGCGCTCGCACACACTCGGGCGAACGCGTTGGCTTTGCTTGCTCGTGGGGTTCGCCGGACTCTTCCTTCTCACTTCGGGCCTGAACGCAGCTGAACCCACGGTTCGCCTCAAAAAGATCGACGCTCCCGCTCAGTGGAATGCCCCGGAAAACGCCGACCGATGGATTCGTGCCTCGGAAGCGGACTGGCAACGGTTTAAGCATTCGATCACCAGCCCTGATGACAAGTCCCCGGCCCCTGCTCCGGTGATCGTCGATGCGGTCTATCGAGCCACCTTCGACGGAACGTCTCTCTCCGACGGTACGCTCGGGTGGAAGATCGATCGGATTGGCTCCGCCCCCGGATTCGTCTTATTGGGGCAAAGCTCTCTGTCAGTTTCTCAGCTCAACTGGGGAACTCGCGAGGCTGTCCACGGCGTCTCTTCGTTGGGCGAATGGATGTTGTGGAGTGAGTCCGATCAAGACCAGCTTAGCGGACGCTGGTCGCATCGCGGTGAGAGCAAGCTCGAAACTGTTGTCTTTCAGATGACATTACCGCGGGCTCTGTCCTCGCATCTGGAACTTGCGGTCCCTGAAGGCTGGGAGGCTCATGTCCAGGGAACAATCGGCCCGGAAACTCCCGGTGAATTCTCAGCTGACAACAAGGTCTGGACATTTGAACTGGGACGGCAGCAGAAACTCCAGCTGACCCTGTCCAGACCCGCTTCCCATGACTCGCCTCGAATTCTGCTGAAGGAAAACACAGTCTACGGTCTGAACAACACCGATGACCTGATCCGGTTGCAGACCGAACTCGAATGTACTGTCGCGGGAGCGAAAGACGCCGAACTCGTGCTGGATGTCCCCAAACCTCTTCGCGTGCTCAACGTCCTGCTGGGGAACGAACTGCCCCTGACGTTCGTGCGTGAGCTCGGAGGGGAAGAAGACCGCGTGAAGATTTCCCTGCGGTCGCTCACTCCCGGGGAACGGGTCACGCTGCGGATTCTGGGTGAGGCGACGCGCCGCTCCGATCGTCCTTTCAGTTTGCCACGCCTGCGTCCGGTCAATGCCCTCTATCAGGAGGGGAGCGTCCGCCTGGCTGTCTTCCGCCCGCTCGAAGTGCGGTCCGTGGAGACCACGGGGTTGCGACAAACCCAGCTGACCGAGGAGGAAGGCCAGGAGATCCGGGCCTACGAAGTTCTCTCGAACGCCTGCAGCCTGTCGATGCAGGTGGGTGAGCCGACGGCACTACTTCAGGGCGAGATCCTCTTCATCGCCGATGTTCGCGGAGAATCCCCGACCAGCCGGGTCCGCATGCGACTGTCGACGCGAGAAGGGGAGCTCTTCTCACCACGCATGCAGATCCCCGAAGGGTGGGATCTCATCTCGGTCGACATGGCAGAGACCTCGGACATCGTGCCCACCGCCTGGCAGGTCACGCAAAGCCCGACCGGCGACAATCAGCTCGATATTGAGCTACGACAACCCATTCGCCCGGATCGTGACTGCACGCTGCTTCTGGAATTCAAATCGGTGGCTCTGAAACCTGGCGCGGCACGCCGCCTGCCAATTCCGCGACTGATTGATCCGCAGAACTGTTTCGTTCGCGGAGTGGTCTGGGACAACGCTCCCTGGGAACTCGACGAGTCCTCGACCGGCTCTGTGGAGCTCGACGGGTCAGCTGCCGATGAGGATCTGATTCAGGCGGTGAAATGGACACGCTCTGAAGACTCACGAGCAATCCCGACCGGCGTCCGGATCACGGGCTACAACTCACAAGTCAAAACCCTGTTCCGTGCTGAAGGGACCACCCCATCGGGCCAGACGAATCAGCGAAACGGAAGCGAAGCGGTTGCCGGGCCATCTCTGCTCTGCGCCAACCTGGAGCTGGAAACTCGGACTTCGCGGGTGGGTCAGTCTCATCCCCATCGGGCGGTGTTTCAGTTCACGCGCCCCACGACACCGGGAGAGTTTCGACTCACACTTCCCCCCGAAGGTGCACTCGCCCGCATCATCGCCGATGAGCGTGAGATCTCATTCGTAAGGCGCAGTTCTGAGATCATACTCGACCCAGCCAGCAAACCATTTTCGGAACTCGTCCTGGAGTATCGAACAACCGCCTCACCTGGCTGGATTGTGTCACGGGACGAGGTCGTCTTTCCTCAACTCAGCTGCTTCGTCACGGAATTCGTCTGGCATCTGGTACTCGACCCGGAACGGATGCTCTATCGGTTGCCATTCACAGCTGCCGTCAGCCCGCGCGAGCTTCCGCAGACCTGGGAACGACTGCTGGGACCGCTGGCCCGACATGCGGGAGAAACTCTGTTCAACCCGTTATCGCCAAAGGACTGGAAAGCGCTGATCAACGGGACGAATCGGGAGGGATCGAAGACTTCTCTACAGGATGCCTGGTTCGTCGCATCCCACACTCCCGAACGAATCACGATGAAGACATGGAAACTCGACGTTTCTCATGGCTTGGCCTGGTGTTCGTTACTCGGCTTCGTCGCAGTTGGCATCGCCCTGCGTCGCGCCCGACGTTCCTGGTTTCGTCGCAGCTGGATTTATCTGGGCGGGCTGTGGCTCGTTCTCGCCGTCTTTGTCGCGGAGCCCTACGCCCCCATCGCGGGAGGTGCGTTTCTCGGAACCATTCTGGCCATCATCGTTCCACGTCGTCTGGCAATCGGCAGTGACCTTTTGGTCGAACCGCAGGCGATCCCGCCTTCGAAATACGGAACGACAGCCATCATCACCGGATGCCTGCTCGCTCTGGGAGCGAACCTGTGGAGTCCGACTGGGCATGGACAGGAAGGGAATGTGAGTGCTGATCTGAAATACTTTGAAGTCGAGGAACAAGGCCAGACCTTCGTCGTGTTTGATTCGGCGTTCCGGACTTATTGGTCTGCGTGGCGAGAACAGGAATCGGGGCCTTCGTGGCTGTTGAAGTCGAGCCGCTACGCAGTTCAATCCGATGCAGCGGGGCCTCCTCGCGTCACAGCTGAGTATCAAGTGACGGTCTTTGGCGATGTCGTGCCAACTTTGTTGAAGCTTCCACTCAGTGGCGTCTCCCTCGACCAGGTCGAGGGATTGATCGATGGTCAGACAGTGCGGCTGATCCCCGCTGCTGATCGGCTGGGGTTCCTGTTGCCACTGAGCAATGACAAAAGCGCCAAGCTTCCCGTGCCACCGCCAACCGCAATGACGACGACAGATCCACGACCAGTGACGAACCGCACAATCGTCCTCAAGTTCCGCCCGCTGCCCGAGGCGCTTAACGACGATCAGAGCCGTTTCTCTGCCACGATTCCCCCACTGCCCGAATCGACTGTTGTGTTCACCTCGACACGCTGGCGACTCGACAGTGACGCGACCAATGGGCTCGCGGAAGGGGCCTCCAACACGCCTCGTACAATCGAACTGGGTCCGGCGAGCCAGTTGAATTTGCTGACCGGACCACCGGCATTGTCACCACAGGACAACCTGTCGGATGTTCAATTGCGGACGCTGATTGAATGCGGACCACTGGGAGCCCGGCTGCAGATCGCGGCTCTGCCGACCATGACCGATTCGCTTTCTCCCGCAGAGGTCATTCTTGTCCTTCCCCCTGGCATTTTCATTCAGTCTTTGTCGGGACCTTCGCTCGACCAGTCGAAAGTCAATTACACCGCCAAGGACACCCGAGTCACACTGCGATTAAGACCTTCACGATTCGAGGAATCTCTCCCCGTCGTGATCAGCGCGTTCATGCCCGTTCAGGCGGAGGGATTTCAGTTTCCCCCCCCTCGCTGGAAGCCACGCCGGATCGATCAGGCAACCGGTCCGCAGACGGACGACACACCCGATTCCCGGCTGGACAAGTGCTTCGTGGGAGTCGTAGCCAAACCCGGATTTCGGATCATCGACACGACCAACCGGCTCACCATCGTTCCCGTTTCGCCCCAAGCCTTCTCCGATTCGCTGTTCACGAACCTGGACTGGCAGACCCCGGACCTGGCATGGTCGTGTCGGGATGCGAATGGCCCCTCCTGGACGATCGACTCGATTCCCAGCACCGGTCGAGGATCGCTGGTCCAGACCATTACCTTAAAGGTCCCCCAATCTGACTGGCGGCTGGAAGCAGCAGTCACGACAGCACAAGGGGTTCCCTTCGAACACGTGTTCAAAATTGACCGCCGGATCGACATCCACCGCGCCTCTGTTCAACAGGACGGAGCGGATCGCCTCCTGCACTGGACACGGATTGGCGACGAATTGCGACTCAGTATTCGAGACGGCCAGCCGGGGACTCAAACCATCGTGATCGATGGATCGATCGCCCAGGGCGGAGGACCATGGGAACCACCGGTCTGCGACTATCTGTCGGGGCAGACCGTCGAATCTTCGGTCATCGTTTGTAACTCTTCACGCGTGACCTCGACTCTCCGTTGGGCAGACTCGACCACTCGCCTGCGGCCGAATCCCGAGCAGTCCGACGAAGAGGTCCGTTACCGTCCCGGAACACCCACAGCTCCGTTGAACATCCGCGTCGAACCTGTGGCGGAAGAACGCTCGGCCCGGGTCTGGGTGGATCTTCTGCCTCAGCGAGACCGTCCCTGGCAGGTCTCACTCCGAATTCAGTTAAAAGACAACCTGCCCTTCGCGGCTCCGGTGCGAATTATCTGGGACCAGCCGGGCCTCACGGACTTCCACATGACGAATTCACGTGAGATCACTTCCGGCAAGGGGCTCATCTGGCGGCCACAAACGCAGGCCTCCAAGCCCGCTGAACTCACCCTTTCGGCCGCCATAGACGAGAACACCATTCGCAGCCAGCCGATCCACCTGCCGCAGTTTTCGGGGATCGCCTGGTCGGACATCTGGGTCTCGCTGCCGCGTAGCTCGGGCTACCGTCTCATACGTTCAAGTTCTGCACTTCTACCATCGATCCCCGCAATCTGGCCTGTGACGTGGACCGAGAACCTCACAAACGCCCGCCAGGATCTCTATGCCTGTTCAAGTAAAGAGCTGACGATTGAAGCCACGGCCAGCGAACCCGTTGTTCGTCCCGTCCGGGCAGAAACCTTGATCTGGATGGATGGAGGTATCAACCCCGACTCCGCCGGATGCACGGGCATCACCAAATATCTGATGATCGCCGAGCGGGAAACTACGCTGGAGATCCCCAAAGAGGTTCGCACCTTCATCCGTGCAATTGCTGTCGACGGACGCACGCAACCTGTCGAATCCCAGATCCGAGTCCCCTCCCGCACCAATGACCTGTCCCACGAAATCGTCGTCTGGTGGCAAACCGAGGGACCGCCTCCCGAGACAATTTCCCGAGACCTGATCCGCCTGCCGGGGACGTTGACATTCCCGAATTGGATTGGCGTCGTGCCTCCCCACCAGCAAGTCCTGCTCGATCTGTGGGGAAACCGTACGTCTCTCCTCAGCGAATTCTGGCTCGATCGTGCGGAGTCAATTCTCAAGGCCGCCGCGGAGTTTCAGGGAGCCCCCTGGTCTGTGGATGGCCCGCTGCTGCATCAACTGGCCGACAGCCGTGACGAACTCAGCCGGGTCGCCCAGTTCTCGAAGGAAGAAACCCGCCGAAACGAAGTCATCAACTACAAGTGGAAGGCCTTCTCGCAAATGGGAGGCAGCATTACCTCTCCGCCTGTTCGCGATCCGGGCGAGACTCACTTCTCCGGACTCGACGCCATCTTGGCTCTGTGTGGGGAGTCACGCTCTCTCTGGCTCAGCTCGGACAAATCCACTTACAGCGGTCCACGTCTGCTCGATCGCCACTGGGCCATTACGATCACAGCTGCGTTGGCATCGCTGGTCTCTCTGCTATTGCTCACCTGGGTCGTCAGTATCTTTCGTCGACTCGATGTCGCCGAGAAGCTGGCCGCTCATCCGCATTCCGCGATGGTGGTTTTGGGGCTGATCTGGTGGATCTTCTTTTCTCCGAGCGTACTTGGTCTCCTCATTGCTCTTTCCGGCGTCGCGATGGGAGCCCGGGAACGCATCCTGGCAGCCCGTGCCCAGACGGCAGCAGCGGCCGCGGCCAACAGTCCTGTCTGACCTCGAACGTCAGAATGACATCTGATAGCGTTTCGGACGAACAGCTGGCCACCACGGGACGGTGCTCATTCTGGGGCTGGCCGCAGAAGGAATTGTACATGAGGCGTTTCACCTGGATTATCGTCTGGAGTCTGGTCGCCCTGGAATTCGGAGCCTGCCACGGCCTGTCTGCGGAACCCGTCTCCGCCACATTAGTTTTAAAGAATGCCAGTCTGCTCGATGGTTCCGGCACCCCCGCAGTGCCCGGAAGTGTGGCGATCTCCAAAGGGGAGATCGTTGCTGTCGGAGAGTTTGAAGTCAGCGGGACGCCCTGGGTGATCGATTGCAAGGGCCTCGTTGTCTGCCCTGGATTCATCGATCTGCACAACCACAGCGACCGCCCGATCATCGAAGCCCAGACTCGCGGGGCGGTGAATTATCTGACTCAGGGCTGCACGACCATCGTGAATGGGAACTGCGGTTCCGGCCCGGTCGACGCTGACAAGCTCTATCGTGAAATCGACGCACAGGGAGCCGGAGTCAATGTTGCGCATCTGATTCCCCAGGGTGCAGTCCGCGATGCCGTCATTGGCAACGTTAACCGTCTGCCAACCGACGACGAACTATCACAGATGAAGAAGCTATGTGAGAAGGCGATGCTCGATGGTTGCTGGGGAATGTCCACCGGATTGATCTACGTCCCCAGCGGGTATGCCCAGACGGATGAGCTGGTCGCTCTGTCCAAAGTCGTCACGGCCCATGGTGGAATCTACGTCAGCCACATGCGGGACGAAGGCAGCGGGCTGATGAACTCGGTGAAGGAGTTACTGGAGATCGGTCGTCAGGCGAATATTCCGGTACATGCTTCGCACTTCAAAGCCAATGGCCGAGACGCGTGGGGACTGTCCGCCGATGCAGTCCGCTTCATGGACGAGGCCCGCAAGACGGGCCTGAAGGTGACCGCCGACCAGTACCCCTACAACGCCTCCAGTACCTCACTCGAAGCCACCGTCATCCCCAAGGACATGCGCGAGGGGAGTCGCAGCGACCTGATCAAACGCCTGGAAGCAGCAACGCCCGACTCAACGTTATGGAAAGCCATCTCCCACGAGATCGAATACAAAGACCACGGAAAAGAAATCCGTATCGCCCGATTTGATGCCCGCCCCGACTGGATCGGTCGCAGCCTCGCCGATGTCGCGGAGAAGGAACAGAAAGACCCAGTCGAGATCGTCGTCATCGCGACCAAGGCTGGTGGCGCGTCGGTCGTGAACTTCGGGATGAACGAGCAGGAAGTCCGTGACATCATGGCCCTTGACTGGGTCGCGACGGCCAGCGACGGACGGGCCGAGGTCCCCAACGCCGACCGGCCACATCCGCGTTCCTACGGGACGTTCTCACGCAAAATCGGGTTTTACTCCCTCCAGGAGAAGATCATTCCATTGGAACACGCGGTCCGTAGCGCGACGGGTTTGCCCGCCGACATTCTGGGGCTTTCCAATCCCAAACGACTGCGGGCCAAACCATCTTCCACAGAGCAGGGGAAAGCTGCGGATCCCCTGCCGCGTGGCTACCTGAAGCCTGGCTTCGCAGCGGATGTCACTGTGTTCGACCCGCAAAAGTTCATCGATCAGGCCACCTTCGACGAACCACATCGGTACAGTGCCGGTTTGCGGTACGTTCTCGTCAACGGTATTCCCGCGGTGTATGAAGGGACTCCGACCGGAGCCCTTTCGGGTGTCGCGTTGCGAAGTCGCTCCAACCCATGAGGCCGCAGCTGTGTGTTCATCGGGAATTCATGAGAACCCAGCGTTTTTTCGCCCGCTGGAGTTGACGATTTTCGCCAATCCCTAAGACTGAGTGTTCACCGGGCGAACCGCCCCTGTCGAGAATTGGTCTGCTCTGAAAGCCACGCAGCTGCGTTCGCTGGCGGAGTCTGATTCTCGCGAACGAGGGAAGTCGTGATGCCAGACTCCCGATTACAACTCAAGGACCGTCCATGATTCGCGTCGCCATTCTCGGAGCCACGGGGTACACCGCCTACGAGTTAATTCGTCTGCTGCTGCGCCATCCGCAGGCCCAGGTGACTGTCGTCACCAGCCGGAGCGAAACGTCGCACATCACGCAGGTCCACCCGGCCCTGTATGGACGGCTCGACCTGAAGCTGGAGAACCCTACGCCGGAAGAGCTGGCAGCGCGGGCCGATGTCTGCTTCTGCTGCCTGCCGCATGTCGCCAGCATGGAGACCGTGCCGAAGCTGCTGTCGGCCGGACTGAAGGTCATCGATTTGTCGGCGGACTACCGCCTCAAAGACCCCGGCGTCTATGAGACGTGGTACAAGCACGTGCATACCGACCCGACGCGGCTGGGTACGACGGTCTACGGTCTGCCCGAACTGTTCGCCAGTCGCATCGCCGGACAATCGCTCATCGCGAATCCGGGCTGCTACACCAGTACATCAATCCTCGCCCTGGCACCGCTGCTGGATGCGAAGCTGATCGAGCCGACGGGCATTATCATTGATGCCAAGAGCGGTGTCTCGGGGGCGGGGCGGACTCCCAAGACCAACATTCTGTATGCCGAATGCAATGAGAGCTTTTCCGCTTACTCCGTCGGTGACCATCGCCATACGCCCGAAATTGAGCAGGTCCTGACGGAATCGAGCAAGCAGAAGGTCGATGTGATCTTCACGCCACATCTCGTCCCGATGGATCGCGGCATCCTGGCGACGATCTACGCGACACCCAGGGGAACAGTGACGCAGGCCCAGCTGCTGGAGGCGATGCGGAAGTTCTATACCGGCAAACCATTCGTGCGCGTCGTCGAGCATCTGCCTCGCACCAAGGATGTCTCGTTCACCAACTACTGTGATATCACTGCTCGAGTCGTCCGTGGAAAGGTGCTGGTCTTCGGGGCACTCGACAACCTGATCAAGGGGGCCTCCGGCGTCGCCGTGCAGAACTTCAACCTGATGTGCGGATTCCCCGAGACAACCGCCCTCGAGGCTTAGGGCAGAGTGGAACTTCGCATAGAATCGCGGCACAATCTCGACAGCTCTCCACTGACATTCCCGCCTGACGCACTTCTCTCCTTGGATTACCTCGATGGATCTCCTCACAACGTTGTCCGGTTCGCTGATGGAAGGTTTCTTTCCGGCGGGGTGGGATCTGGCCAGGATCGATGCCTGTGTTGATCCCGATCCCACCACGATCACCGAGCGACAGAAGTGGTGGCATCCCAAGTTTCAGCCATTTCCCTGCAAGACGCTGGCCGACTTCGACGCTTACATGGGTCATGAAATTGCCCAGCTGATCCGCCGTACTCGTGATGCCGGGCAGAAGCTGGCGATGATCCTCCCCGTCGGACCGATGGGGATGTACCGGTGGGCGGTCTACTTTCTGACGGAGTGGGGCGTCTCGTGCGACCATGTTCATGGTTTCAACATGGACGAATGGAGTGACGCTCAGGGGAACACGCTTCCCTCCGATAACCCCGGAGCATTTCAGTATGCGATGGAACACGCCTTCTACGGACCGTTGGGGAAGCAGACGGTCCCGAAGAAGCAGCGGCACTTCGCCACCAAGAAGGTACTTCCGACATATGGCGATCGAATCGGAGAACTGAAGGCATCGGGAGCCCAGCTGTCGGTGGCGTTTGGAATCGGCCGCGTCTGTCACATTGCATTCTGGGAGCCCCACTTCGCTGCCGAGTTCAAGAGCGAAGCCGAGTGGAAGGCACAGACGCACCGCCTGGGAGCAAAACTGCACCCGCTCACCGTGGAGCAGAACGCGATCACCAGCTTCAAGAGCCGGACGACACTGGTCCCGGCCTTCGCGAACACGATCGGGCCCGCTCTGTTCCTGAACGCCGACTACATCATCGGTGGGGCCGACGGTTCGCTCGGTCGCGGCATGATGTGGCAGGGATTAAGCCTGTGGATGACGCTGCGGCATAAGCCGACATCGTGGATTCCCTCGACCTACATGCCCACTCAGCCGGGCCGTCTCTTCTTCCTCGAAGAACTGGCCGGACCACTGGTGGCCGAGTGCAATTGATCGAACGGGGCGAGGTCGACTGCAACTCACAGGACGGTCGACCTCGTTCACCTTTTCATCTCAATACGAGAGAATCACTCGCAGGACGGCCGTGGAGGGGAAGTCGGTCTCCCCGGGAGTCGACAGATATTCGAGTCGCCGGGAGAAGACATACCCGGCTTCGAATTGCCAGCTGAGCGCTGCGGGGGTCTTGTTTTCGATCCCTAATAACAGCTGATAGTCGCTGTATGTGGCGACATCGTCCTGTCCATTGGTGCGCTGAAAGGCCCACGAACCCCCTCCCAGTTCGCCCGTCGCGTAGACCCAGCGTTCACGTTCTTCGTTATGCGAGTAGCGATAGCCGATTCGAGGCTTGGGGAACATGATGTCGAACTTCACATCATCAGTCGGCGTCCAGATGAAACCTGCGGCGGGGAGAGCTGTGATGTCCTGGCGCCCCAAATACACAAAGCCACCCGCCAGCTGCAGCTTCTGCGACCAGCGATAAAACACGAGCCCGCGTCCCATCATCCGGAAGGCATGCTGCGTGGCCTTCAAATCGCTGAACACACTGGGGACCGCAGCCAGCTGAATCATCCAACGATCATTGATCGGAATAAATGCAGTGGTGTCGAACGAGAAGTCATACAGTTCGGGCGGAAGATCCGTAGACGCTGGGGCCGAGACGAAGTGAATCCCCGCGCGGGGAGTGACGAACAGGAACGGCCAGCGGGCAAACTTGAACGTCTGCTTCGCATCGAGACTGGTGATCCCCAGGCTTTCCGTCCCAGCTGTCAATGTCTGGGCTACGAACGTGAACTTGTGCAGTTCGACCCAGGGCTGGTCCTCCAACGGAAGCTCCTCCTCCGGACGATCGACGCTGGAACCGCGCCAGTCCCCCTCATCGGGTTGAATCTCCTGTCCATCAGGATCTTCGCCCTCATAGGCAGAGTCATCGAGTGGGTACTGGACAGGAATTGTTTCCAGAAGGTTGCGGCGGGAGAACCGCTCGGAAGCTTCCCACGCCCCGTTCGTTTCAGCAGGCGAATCGTCATCGGCCATCATTTCGCTGGCGGCTGCACCACCATCGATCCTTGCGCCAGGCCGTGCAGCCGACTGAAATTGAAATGCTTCCTCGGCCACTTCGGCAGGTGCTGCCGCTTGATCATCGGAATATTCAACGAAACTGCCCCGAGGATCCCCGGCCATTGACCGACCCGGACCCACGATCCCCACCCCCAGAAGGAGCAGGAACGCAGCAATAACGCGTTGATAAGACAAGAGTTGCGCCTTACTCTTAAGTCCGGAACGGTTGGCGCCTCTGGAGAACAGAGGCGGAGACAGGGCTCGGGATAGCAGCCGATGCAATTCGGGGTCAAGGCGGGAATTGAGCGATTGTTCGCCCAAGACTCTTCACACTGACGCTTCGCTCACGGCTCACCATTTCGATATATATGAACCTGAACTTCTCCTCACTCTTCTCCGGACCCGGTGCATGCCTCGGCGATCCCGAACTCGTGGTGGTCTTCCCGAGTGGCTCAGCCAGACCGAGTTACCGGTATTTGTCGTCGACTCGCGGCGGGTAGTTCTGTTCTTCAATCGCGGTTGTGAGCAACTCACCGGCTGGACCGCGGGCGATCTGATCGGCAAGGTCTGTGAGGTTCATACAGACGGAGCAGCGGACCAGGTCACAACGCTGCTCTCAGCTCTCTGCCCGCCCGTTCACCCCGCTCCGATCTCGAATCGAGTTCATGTTCTGACACGCGAGGGGGAGAGTCTCGATTTGGTGGCCCATTTCTTTCCGCTCCCGCCGATCGTACTAGAGACTGAAACACCAGCCCCGCTGCGGTGGCTCGGGGTCCTCGCCCAGCGAACTGCTGCGATTTCCGTCGCACCGATCTCAGCGGAGTCGGAACTCCATGCCGAGCTGTCGACGCTGAAGTCCGATCTGCGCAAGCGATATTCTTTGACCCAGGTGATTGCGACCGAGTCGGCAATGCGACGGATTCTCGCCCGTTTACAGCTGGCCGTCACTCAGCATGTGACGATCGCTTTCAGCGGCTCACCGGGAACTGGCCGGGAACATCTGGCCCGCGCTGTTCACTACGCGGGTGAGAACCGTATCCGTGCATTTGTTCCCGTCGACTGCCGCCTTCCCGCGGAAGCATTGAGCGAGATCCTGGACCGGCTGAGTACACCAGACAAAGTCGACCTGCCGATTCCCGTACTCCGTGTGGGAGCTGTGTTGTTGCAACATGTCGAAAGCCTGCCACGGGAGTTGCAGGAGTCGCTGATCAGGCGTGCCGACCTTGACCCCGGGCCACATGCCATCCGCTGGATGATGTCGGCGGATTCCCCCTTCGATTCGCTCGTCAACTCCGGCCTGATGCTCCCGGAGTTTCGCGATCGTTTTGGCGTCCTGGAAGTCGTGCTTCCAACTCTGCGTGATCGTCCAGCAGATTTGGCACTCCTCGCTCAGCATGCCCTCGAAGAGTGTAACTCCGGCTCACAGAAGCAACTGACGGGTTTCAGTCCCGATGTCTGGAGGGAGTTCCAAGCCTACAACTGGCCCGGCCAACTCGATGAGCTCTTCGCCGTGGTTCGGGAGGCGCATGCCGCGAGCACGGGACCGGTGGTCTCGTTTCCCGACCTCCCCTTTCGCTTTCGAGCCGGAAAGGACGCCCAGACAGTCAGCCCTCCTTTTCCGGTCCAGCAGATTTCGCTCGACGATCTTCTTCTAAGAGTTGAGAAAGAACAGTTGCTGGCTGCACTGGAACGCTCGGGCGGCAGTAAGCAGCTGGCCGCTGAGTTCCTGGGAATTCCCCGCGCCAAGCTCTATCGCCGGATGGAAGCCCACGGGCTCTGGAAGCCGAACGAGCCGTCCGAGTCTTCCCCCTGATCGCTGGCCGGAAGAATGTTCGGTTTGACAGCCCTGCTCTTTCAAGACACACTTGATGTATGGCCGCACGCAAATTCCACCCCTGTGACACTGTCACTCAGTTTCCCCGGTTTTTCCGGGCACTGGTCCGGGTGATGCTGTGCCTCAGCCTGTGGAGCGGCCCGACTCCGATCCTGCATGCCCACCATAAAACGGGTCAGGTCATCGATAGTAATCCTGATCTGGCACAACATGTTCGCATCTGTCACAGCCATGACGACTGTGACTATTGCCAACACTGGCACATGCATTTCGTACTCTGGGGGCAGGTGCAGCCTGACGCAGACGATTCCGAATCAATCCCTCCCTCTCCACCGGTGAGAGATGTGCAGTCGGAATTCGCGGTCGCCCTGAGTGCCACCGGCGTGCATGCCGAACTCGCGCGGGCCGAGGCCCAATTCTGGTCGTTCGACTTGATGGGACTGGCCGCGGATTTCGCACCGCCCACGCGGAAAGAGATCGCTCTTGATCGAGCCCCACTAGATTCTTATGACAGCCAGGTCGCGTCCAGCCACGATGTCGCGCGGTTGCTGATGGTCGTACGTTGCTGATCACACCGTGACCGGCTGCGATTTTATTCGTTCCGTTTCTGCCCGGCTTCAGACCGGTTGCCTGTGAAATCGCGAACGCTGCCCGTATCTGCTCCCATTTCCAGAGCACGCTTCTGTTAGAGAAGGTTTAGCCATGAGATCCCGTATCTGGTCCTCGCTGCTATTTCTCACGGTGTTACTCGTCGGTTCCGCCGCTGTCTGGCACTTCTGGAACTCCAAGTCTGCTCCCTCGGTGGAAGCAGCTGTGGCGAGCACATCGGGAATGTCCCACCCGGGAGTCGTCGAGCTGACGGCTGAAAAGGCCACAGCTGTCGGCATCCATGCCGTCCCCGTCCAGAAGCATTCCATCCGTCTCACACGGACGGTTCCCGGTCGCATCCAGTATGACGACACGCGGCATGTGTCGCTCAAGGCTGCCACTACCGGGTCGCTGATCGAGGTGAAGGTCAAACCCGGAGACTCCGTGGGGGCGGGCCAGGTTCTTGCCATTCTCAGCAGCCCCGAGGTCGGAACCGCCCGTGCTGATGTCCTGATTCGTGAGAACGAACTGAAGCTCGCCCAGTCTGACCTCGACTGGGCCAACTCCACATCCGAAGGGCTCAAGACGATTGTCGGGGCGATCGAGCAGCGCAAGTCCATCGATGAGATCCGCAAGATCCTTCAGGACAAATCGGTTGGGAAAAGCCGCGACACGATGCTGAGTGCCTATTCACGTTTCCTGCTGGCTGATGCACTGGCCAAGAGCCTCTCTTCGGCGGGAAGCAACGGAGCCCTGTCCGGGCGTCAGGTGGCGGAGCGACAAAGTGCCTTTGAGTCCGCTGAAGCCTCGCTCAAGGCCACCGCCGAACAGGAAACTTACGATGCCCGCCGCATCGTAACGCAGGCCAAGAATGCATACGAACAGGCACAAAACACGCTGAAGATCACCCAGCAACACCTGGTCACCCTGCTCGGTTATGAAGAACCGGAGATGAATAACCATCAGAGTACGGCAACCGAGCGACTCTCGCATGTCGAGGTCCGGGCCCCCTTCCCCGGGACCATTGAACAGAAGCTGTTTTCTAACTCGGAGCGAGTTCAACTGGGAGACACGCTGTTCGTGCTGGCCGATACGACTCAGATGTGGGTAGCCGCCAATCTTCGGGACGGCGAGTGGTCGGCCACGACCCTCCAGGCGGGAGACAAGGTTATGGTAACCTCGCCCGCGATGCAGGGACGTGAGTTTCCGGCTTCGGTGTATTACATCGGACGTGAGGTCTCGACCCAGACCAATGCGGTCCCCCTGGTCGCCACGATCAGTAATGCGGACGGGAGCTTGCGAGCCGGGCTGTTCGTGCGAGTGCTGCTGCCGCTGGCGGAATCACGCGAAGTCTTGGCTGTTCCCGAGTCGGCCGTGTGCGAGCACGACTCCAAATGCTTCGTCTTTGTGAAAACGGGTGAACGCACTTTCAAGCAGGTCTTCATTGAGAAAGGTGTCCGCGAAGACGCCTGGATTGAAGTGAAATCGGGACTCACTGGAGGTGAGTCCGTGGCGGATCACGGCGCTTTTGCGTTGAAGTCGGAACTGCTGCTGGAACGCGAGGAATGAGTGACCGGACGCCGATGCCACAGGGCAGCGGCGTGAAGAGTGACTCTGTTTTCCCTCGTCAGCTTCCTGCTTGTCCCACGCTCAAGGCCTTCCCTGATGCTCACCTCACTCATCGACCTGTCGCTACAGAATCGCTTTCTGGTCATCACGCTGACACTGTTGATGGCAGTCGCGGGAATCAGTGCCGCAATCAACCTGCCCATCGACGCCGTACCGGACATGACCAATGTCCAGGTCACGATCATGACCGATGCCGGAGCACTCTCTCCGATTGAGGTGGAGCGTTATGTCACCAATCCGATCGAAATGACGATCGGTCGAGCGCCACGCGTCGAACAGGTTCGCAGCGTCTCCAAGTTCGGGATCTCCGTCGTCACTCTCGTCTTCGAGGAAGGGACCGACATCTATTGGGCCCGACAGGTTGTTTCCGAACGATTGACGAACGCAGCTTCAAAAATCCCTCCGGGATTCGGTCGGCCCGAGATGGGACCACTCACCACGGCCCTCGGAGAAATCCTGCAGTTCGAGGTCCGGGGCCAGGGCTACACGCCGATGGAGCTGCGTACGATTCTCGAGTGGGATGTCGCCCCGAAGATGCGTGAAGTTAAAGGTGTCACCGAGATCAACACGCATGGCGGCTACTACAAGACCTACGAAATCCGTCCCTTTCCCGATCGTCTCACCAGCAACGGCATCACCTTCGACGACCTGTTCAAAGTTGTTTCTGAGAACAATACCTCGGCGGGAGGAGGTTACTTTGTTCATCACGATGAACAACGTTTCATTCGCGGACAGGCTCTGCTGGAGAACATGGACGACATCCGTTCGATCGTCGTCCGACGGGACGAGAATGGCACTCCCCTGCTGATTCGCGATGTCGCGGATGTCGTGGAGGCTCCCATGACTCGCCAGGGCGCGGTCACTCGCGACGGACGGGGCGAAGCGGTCACCGGGCTTGTGATGATGCTGGTTGGCGAAAATTCTCGACGTGTCGTAGAGCGAGCCAAGGCCCGGATCGCCGAGATCGAACCGACGCTCCCCGCCGGAGTCACGATTGAGATCATTTACGACCGGGCCGACCTGATCGGCCGCACGCTGCACACCGTGGTCAAAAATCTCGTCGAAGGAGGAGTGCTGGTCATCGTCGTGCTGCTCTTCATGCTGGGGTCATTCCGGGCGGGAGTGGTGGTCGCATTGGCGATTCCGCTGTCGGTCCTGTTTGCGACGAACCTCATGCATACCTTCGGCATCACGGCCAGTCTGATGAGCCTGGGGGCGATCGACTTCGGTCTGATCGTCGACTCGTCGGTGATCATGATCGAGAACTGCATTCACCGCCTGACACATAACCCCGAGGGGCGAAATCGCATCGCTGTCATTCGAGACGCGTGTATCGAAGTCCGCAAGCCGACGATGTTCGGCGAGTTGATTATCTCGATCGTCTACCTGCCGATCCTGATGTTGCAGGGAACCGAGGGGAAGCTGTTCCGACCGATGGCCCTGACAGTGCTGTTCGCGCTGTTTGGCTCGCTGATCCTCTCGATGACTCTGATGCCTGTGCTGGCCACGCTCGCGTTACCCAAAAAAATCTCGGATAAGGAAATCCTGCTCGTCCGCGTGATCAAGGCCGTCTATCGCCCGATCGTCATGCGAGCGGTCTCCCACCCCGCGATCACGACGCTGATTGCGATCTGCATCTTCGCCATCAGTCTGCCCATCGCAGCCAATCTCGGTGGTGAGTTCATGCCCAAGTTGTCGGAGGGTGACCTGCTGATCGAGGCGAATCGCCTGCCGAGCGCCGCTCTCGAAGGAGCCATCGGCATGTCCGATAGCATTGAGAAACACCTGCTGAAGTTTCCGGAGGTCAAAACCGTCTTCTGCAAGACGGGCCGCCCCGAAATCGCGAACGACGTGATGGGTGTCCAGCAGACCGACGTGTGGGTCATACTCAAGGATCCAACGACCTGGCCCAAACCAAAGACCCGCGATGAGCTGGTCGAAGAGATGTCCGAGGTCCTCTACAAGAACGTCCCCGGCACGGTCTTCGCGTTTACGCAACCGATTGAAATGCGAGTCGATGAACTGGTGGCCGGCGTGAAAGCCGACGTGGCAGTCCTTCTGTACGGTGAAGACATGTCGATTCTGGGAACCAAAGCCAAGGAGATCGAACGAGTCCTCAAAGAGATCCCCGGCGCAGTCGATGTGAAAGCCGATTATCAGGCCAACCTGAGTACGCTCACGATCGTTCCACGGCGGGATGCCCTGGCCCAGTACGGCATCGAAGCCCGGAAAGTGATGGATGTTGTCGCCTCACTCGGTGGTCATGAGGTCGGCCTGATCTTCGATGGCCGCAAACGGTTCCCGATCACCATTAAGATCCCTGAAGAGTGGCGGGGCAAGGTCGAGATGCTTGAGCAGCTGCCGGTCGCCTCCTCCAATGGGTCCCCGGTCCCACTAGTGGAACTGGCCGACATTCGGATCGAAGAGACTCCTCCCAGTGTCGAGCATGAATCGAATCGACGCCGGACCTTTATCGCAGCCAACGTACGCGGGCGCGATGTGGCCTCGTTCGTGGAAGCCGCCCAGAAAGCTGTCGCCCAACAGGTCAAATTCCCCACCGGGTATGAGATCCGCTGGGGCGGCGACTTCGAGAATCTTCAATCGGCCAAGCAACGATTAATGCTGATCACGCCAGTGGTGCTGCTGCTGATTTTCCTCCTGTTGCACACCAGTCTGCATTCGGTGCAGCTCTCATTGTTGATCTTCCTTGCTGTGCCCATGGCCGCTTCTGGGGGCGTCTATGCACTCGCGATCCGAGACATGCCCTTCAGTATCTCGGCGGGCGTGGGGTTCATTGCTCTGTTCGGTGTGGCAGTGCTGAACGGGCTCGTGTGGGTCAGCTCGGCGGAACACCTCAGGCTGACGGGAATGCCGATGGATCAGGTCACTCGCGAGACAGCCATGGCCCGATTGCGACCGGTCCTCATGACCGCAGCTGTGGCGAGCCTGGGCTTCCTGCCAATGGCGTTCTCGCATGGAGATGGGGCCGAGATGCAGAAGCCGCTGGCGACGGTGGTGATTGGCGGTCTGGTGACTTCGACGCTACTCACCTCGCTGGTGGTCCCGGCCATTTACCCGTGGTTTGCCCGCGGTCTCAAGATCGCTCCGGACGAGTTCGATCAGTTGTCGGACCTGCCGAAGGCCACCAGCCACTGAGAGTCAATGAAACAGTAAACCATGTCGCAGTTGCAACTACCGATTCTGCAGCGACTGAACGTTCATCATGGCGATCGACAGAAACAGGATGCCCGGATAGGTCATGCCGTGAGTCAGAAAATAGGCCGCCACGAGTCCACCAACGAGAACGCTAATCTTGCGAGCATACTCTTCGCCGCGGAATGGACTCATGGAGGAGCAGACAGCTTCCAACACTCGCCCTCCGTCCAGTGGAAGCACAGGAAGAAGATTGACCAGCCCCCACCAGAGATTGATGTATTCCCACTGAAACACTCCATCAGCGATCAGAGGGACAGCCGCTGAATCGAGGTACCTAAACGCAAACAGCAGAAGGGGATCCTGGAAGACAAACAGCATCAAGGCCCACAGAATGAATCCCGCAGCAGGCCCGGCCAGAGCGATCAGGATCGACTTGCCCTGCGTGTGATTTCGCCCCGGCAGGTATGTCGCAACGCCCCCCATCATGTACAGCGCGACCTCGAGGACCTGACAGCCCAACCAGCGGGCGACCAGAGCATGCCCCATTTCGTGAGCCAGGATCGAGATAAAACAGACCACCACCCACATCAGCAGGTACGGCGGACCCGAATCCATCGCGCCCCACCCCAGCACCACTGAACCGAGCCAGAACATCGGCGTTACCCGGACGGGAATCCCGAACAGGTAGAACCGCAGATCAAATTCGGACGGTTGGTAATTGCCAAGCATGCCAGAGTCTCAGGGGAACGATGAATCGGGCGTGAGTATACGACCCGCTACTGCAGATACGCCATCCGGTCTTCTGGTGTGAGTGGCCAGCCCCCAATTCAGACGGACTCGCTCCCTCGGGAGGGCGAAGCATCTCTTTCGAGGGAACTCCGACGAGGCACCGACACGCGATCCACTACCCCTTACGCAACGCACCGAATGTCGTCTTCAAAATCTCCTGCAGCAGGCTGCTGTCGTTGGAGTGGACGACAAACCGCGAGCCCTGCTTGATGGCTCGCAGCTGTTGCTCCACGGTGCCGAACCAGGAACCGGCGGGGATGTGGCGTTTGTTCCCGGCGTCGATGACCTTTTGCAGGACCGCGATAAAGTCGGGATGGTCGTACTCGTTCGGAATCCCCATATTGGTCGTCATGTCATTCGGACCGACGAACAGGGCGCTGACGCCGGGGATCTCGCAAATCGCATCGAGGTTCTCGACCGCCCGCACCGATTCGATCATCGGCACAAAGATCGTGTCGACGCAGCGTTCCTCAGTAACATAGCGCCGGGTCTTGTCGCTCGGCCATTGTCCCTCGCGAATGACACGTTCCAGAGCCTCACCTTTCAGTGGTCGATAGACCGCAGCTGCGGCCAGCCGTTTGATCTGTTCGACATCTTCGGCATAGGGAATCACCACGCCATCGAAGGTGTCGCAGACCTTGGCCACATCGTCGAAATCGCGGCTATGAGTGCGGGCCAGGCAGGCGATCCCTTTCGCCGCCAGTGCATACCGCAGCGGCATGAAGTCGGCGATGTCGAGCGCATTGTGCTCGGCAGTCACGATGACAAAGTCGAGCGAGTTGTCCGGAATGAAATCGACAATCGCCGGCACGACCGCATGCTGAATCAGCGTGCCATAGACCGGAAGCCCCTGCTGCATCTTGTCCTTCA